>JAWUXW010000071.1:0-8362 GCA_034111125.1 Paraglaciecola sp. | reverse complement strand
TGCCACTTTGTACTTTTTAGCGTAATCTTTGAGTTTATCCAGGTAGACTGCGTAGTCCTGCTCAGCAAAGAAGCTGACCTGGCGATTGTTCCCACGCTGGACAACATGTTGCGGAATACCCGGTAAGTTTAAACGCGGAAGCCTTGCCATCTGTACATCACTCTAAAAATGTATCGATAATATAAAAATAGTAGGCTATTTTGTTAAATCAACCGCTCTGACCCCATCGATTTAACTTGGCGCGGTTAATGTAGGTTGATACCGTCCCTGGTGAGATAGACAGGCTTGACCCAATCTTACGGTGAGATAGTTTAGCTTCGTATTTTAGGCGAAGTATTTCTTTAAGTTTTTGCATTGAAATTGACTCTGCTGACATAACGACTCATTAGTAGAAAAAGGAGCAAACATTATGCGGATTTTAACAATGCAAAATGGCTGAGTTGAATAGATCATTTCAAGTTGAATTAACTAACAAGAGTGATCAGCTTGAATGAGAATGAGTGATCAGCTTCGATGAGAACAGGTGATCAGCATGCATGAGCATATGCACATGTAAATTTGTCCTCACAAAACTAGCGGAACACCACACTGTTTTTGTCAACTTTATTTATATTTATCAATTATTTAGTATTTCAGGATGGACACTAGTTAGCAATGACAATAGTGGCTTTCACTTTTGTATTTCGAGTCGCAGCACCTATTTAAGACGAACACTTTTCAGTACCTCACGGAGCTAATTAGTTCCCAATGAAAACTCTAATTCAATGAATTGAAAAGGGCCACCATATCTCTCAGTTGGCGCAGATCTCAAATCGGGTGACGTTTAACATATGACCATTTTGCAGTTTATATGCTTTTTCGTTTAGACGTCTAGACGTAAAGATGTTGACTTTATTTATGGATTAAGCGAGATTTAACTATAGTCAATTGCCCCTGGAGCCGTCATGCCTATTCGTATTCCCAGTGAACTGCCTGCACAAAGCATTTTACATCGTGAGAAAATTTTCATGATGGATACCCAGCGTGCGGCTATGCAGGATATTCGGCCACTGGAAGTGGGTATATTGAACCTGATGCCCAATAAGGAGGAGACCGAGGTGCAGTTTTTGCGCTTGCTCTCCAATACTCCATTACAAATTAATGTGGACTTGATACGCATCGATAATCAAGCGCCAAAGAATACTCCCCAGGCCCATATGGATTCCTTTTACCACGCCTTTGACGACGTAGCTGACAAAAAATATGATGGTTTAATTGTCACTGGTGCTCCTTTGGCACATCTGGCATACCAGGACGTGAAATATTGGCAGAAGATGACCCTTGTAATGGATTGGGCCAGACGGCATGTGCAGTCTACCCTGTTTTCATGCTGGGCGGCACACGCAGCCATTTACCATTTTTATGGTAAGAATCGGGCATTGCGAGACCGCAAATTAAGTGGTGTCTTTCCTCATATGGTACAAGATGCGCCTAACGAATTGATGCGTGGTTTTGCTCCGGAATTTTATGCTCCTCATTCCCGCTTTGGCGAGATTAGTCTGAGAGATTATGCGTCTATTGACGGTTTGAAAGTGCTGGCCAGTTCAGATAAAACCGGCGCCTATCTGGCCGCATCGGAAGATAAACGTCTGGTGTTTGTGATCGGACATCCAGAATATGATGCCGACAGCCTGGCGCAGGAATATCAACGAGATGTTAAAGGGGATCTGTCGCCAACCATACCTGAAAATTATTACCCCCTAGATGATCCGGCTAATTCACCCATGGTTAAATGGCGATCCCATGGCAGCCTGCTGTTTACCAATTGGCTAAATTACTATGTCTACCAAAATACACCGTTTGATTTAAGCAAGTTGTCTGAATAATGGAAAATAGCTTTAGTGCGACTTTTAAACGCAAACTTTTAGAGGAACAAACTTGAGTCAGCTAATACGTGAACAGCAGTTGCATCGTGCCGCTGCCCAGCGCATTTTAATATTGGATGGAGCAATGGGCACCATGATCCAAGAACATAAGCTTGAGGAATACGAATATCGGGGTGAGCGTTTTGCTGATTGGCATTCTGACGTTAAGGGCAATAATGATTTATTAACCCTAACTCAACCACAGATTATTTTTGATATTCACTGTGCTTATCTGGAGGCGGGTGCCGATATTCTGGAAACCAATACCTTCAATGCCACCACAATTTCCATGGCGGACTACAATATGCAGTCTTTGGCTAAGGAAATTAACATTGAGGCCGCCAAATTGGCCCGTCGCGCTGCGGATCAATTCAGCGCTCAAACCCCAGATAAACCCCGTTTTGTGGCGGGAGTGTTGGGGCCAACTAGTCGCACCGCGTCGATCTCTCCCTATGTGAACGATCCTGCAATGCGCAACGTAAGTTTCGACGAGCTGGTAGAGGGCTATGTAGAGGCGACTCATGGCTTAATTGAAGGGGGCTCAGATTTAATACTTATCGAAACGATTTTCGATACCCTCAATGCCAAAGCCGCCGCGTTCGCAGTCGAGCAAGTGTTTGATGAATTGCAAATGCGTTTGCCGGTGATGATCTCCGGCACCATCACCGATGCCTCCGGACGCACCTTGTCAGGCCAAACCGCCGAAGCCTTTTATTATTCCATGTGTCATGTGGCACCGTTTTCCTTTGGTTTGAACTGTGCACTGGGTCCTGATCTACTTCGTCAATATGTGGATGAAGTCTCATGTGTGGCAGAGTGTTTAGTCTCTGCCCATCCCAATGCGGGCTTGCCCAATGAGTTTGGTGAGTATGACTTAGAAGCGGATGAAATGGCCGAGCATATCGGTGAATGGGCACAATCTGGCTTGGTCAATATCGTTGGTGGCTGCTGCGGCAGTACACCAGAACATATCGCCGCTATGGCTGAGGCAGTGGCAAAATTTCCGCCTCGAAAGGTCATTAAACGTGAGGTGAAATTACGTTTGTCGGGCCTCGAACCCTTTGTGCACTAGGCAACGACTATGACAACAATAGAACAAAACGACGTCGAGACGGCTACTCCATCAGCCTCAGCATTTATCAATGTGGGTGAACGAACTAACGTCACCGGCTCGGCCATGTTTAAACGCTTGATCATGGATGATGATTACGAAAAAGCCCTAGACGTGGCTCGTCATCAGGTAGAGAACGGCGCGCAAATCATCGATGTCAATATGGACGAAGCGATGCTGGACTCTGAGGCGGCGATGACCCGTTTCTTGAATATGATTGCCTCTGAACCGGATATATCTCGGGTGCCGATCATGATCGACTCATCCAAATGGTCGGTGATCGAGGCGGGTCTTAAATGTGTGCAGGGCAAGGCTGTAGTTAACTCTATTAGCCTAAAAGAAGGAGAAGAAAACTTTCTCGCCCAAGCCAAACTATTGAAGCGTTATGGTGCCGCCACCGTGGTGATGGCCTTCGATGAAACGGGCCAGGCAGATACTGAAGCCCGCAAGTTTGAAATATGCCAGCGTAGCTACAAACTGCTGACGGAGGAAATCAACTTTCCCCCACAAGATATTATTTTTGATCCCAATATATTCGCCGTAGCTACGGGCATCGAAGAGCACAACAATTACGCTATGGACTTTATTAACGCGACCCGGCGTATTCGAGCCGAGCTGCCCCATGCCCATGTGTCCGGCGGTTTGTCGAATGTGTCTTTCTCGTTTCGCGGCAATAATCCAGTGCGAGAAGCCATGCACTCGGTATTTTTGTATCACGCCATAAAAGCCGGCATGGACATGGGCATTGTGAATGCCGGGCAGCTTGAAGTGTATGATCAAATCCCGCCTGAGCTGAAGGAGGCGGTTGAAGATGTAATCCTTAATCGCCATCCAGACGCAACCGACAGGCTGCTCGAATTGGCGCCCAAGTATAAGGGCGACGGTAAGGCTGTAGTTAAAGAAACCCTCGAATGGCGCAAGTTACCCGTCAATAAACGCTTAGAGCATGCGCTGGTCCGGGGCATCATGGACTTTATCGAAGAAGATACCGAACAAGCCCGCTTGGAGGCGGAAAAACCCTTGCACGTGATTGAAGGCCCATTGATGGACGGCATGAATGTGGTTGGCGATCTGTTTGGCGAAGGCAAGATGTTTTTACCCCAGGTGGTTAAATCGGCCCGGGTGATGAAAAAAGCAGTGGCTTATCTCAATCCCTATATTGAATTGGACAAAGATAAGGGGCGTAGTAACGGCAAAATATTGATGGCAACCGTCAAAGGTGATGTGCACGACATTGGCAAAAACATCGTAGGCGTGGTCTTACAATGCAATAACTTTGAGATCATCGACCTTGGAGTGATGGTGTCTTGTGCCAAAATACTCCAGGTCGCCAAAGATGAAAACGTTGATATGATTGGCCTCTCAGGTCTGATCACGCCCTCCCTGGATGAAATGGTGCATGTGGCCAAGGAAATGCAGCGCCTAAACTTCGACTTACCCTTGTTGATTGGTGGTGCAACCACCTCAAAGGCCCATACCGCGGTCAAAATAGAGCAAAACTATCAGCATCCTGTGGTTTATGTACCCAATGCTAGTCGCGCTGTGGGCGTTTGCCAAAAGCTTATCTCCAAAGAATTACGTCCAGAGTATGCCAAGCAGCTCGATAAGGAATATGCCGTGGTGCGAGAGCAGCATGCCCGAAAAAAGCCCCGTAGTCGGCCCGTGTCGCTCGAGCAAGCCCGTGCTAATGGCTTTCAATTTGACTGGAGCGAGTATACGCCGCCCGTACCCAACCAGCTTGGGGTAACGGCCTTATCCGTTCCCTTAGCCGAATTACGTGAATATATTGATTGGACTCCATTCTTTTTAACCTGGTCACTGGCAGGCAAGTATCCCCGTATTCTGGACGATGAAGTGGTCGGTGTCGAAGCGACTAAGTTGTTTGCCGATGCCATTGCCATGCTCGACGAGTTGTGTGCAAACGGTCAGTTGCTGGCCAAAGGCGTGATGGGCATATTCCCGGCTAATCGGGTGAGCGATGACATAGAAATTTATGCCGACGAGACCCGCTCAAAGCTTATCCACGTTGCGCATCACTTGCGTCAGCAAACCGAAAAACCCAAGGGCGCGAATAATTGCTTAAGCGACTTTATTGCCCCTAAAGATTCAGGGAAAGCAGATTATCTCGGAGCCTTTGCGGTGACTGCAGGGGTAGGGGAGGATGAGTTGGCGCGGCACTATGAGCAACAAGGGGATGATTACAATGCGATTATGGTCAAAGCCATGGCCGATAGACTAGCAGAAGCCTTTGCTGAGTATTTACATAAAAAAGTACGCAAAGAAATTTGGGGCTTCGCAGCAGATGAAACCCTTACAAATGAGGAGCTGATCCGGGAAAAATATCAAGGTATTCGCCCGGCACCGGGCTACGCCGCCTGTCCTGAGCATACGGAGAAACAAGCCATTTGGGATTTGCTGGGTGCTGAGCAACATACCGGTATGAAGTTAACCGAGAGCTATGCCATGTGGCCGGGGGCTTCCGTATCTGGTTGGTACTTTTCTCACCCTAATTGCCGTTATTTTGCGGTGGCACAAATCCAACGAGATCAACTCGAGGATTATGCCAGTCGCAAAAACTGGGACTTACTTGAAGCTGAAAAATGGCTGGGACCAAATCTATCATGATTAGTTACTACAAATGAATAAGCCCTATAGTCAGGCATGTGAAAATAACAAGCAGCCCATCCTTGATCAACTAGTTCGTTGCTTTGCGGATAGTTATAAGGTCTTAGAGATTGGCTCTGGTACTGGGCAGCATGCAGTACATTTTGCGCCTGGTTTGTCTCATCTGGTCTGGCAAACAAGCGATCAAAGCCATTATCATTCGGGCATACAAGGGTGGTTAGCTGAATTTCCCGCTGACAACCTCAAAGCGCCGCTCCCCCTTACTATTGGTCAAGATAGTTGGCCTGATGTGGGCGTTGATGGGGTGTTTACCGCCAATACCACGCATATTATGCAGCCTAGTGAAGCTAAACTAATGATGCAAGCCGTTGCACAGAAGTTACCCAAGGGCGGCGCGTTTTGCCAATACGGTCCCTTTAATATTGATGGGCAATACACCAGTGACAGTAATCAGAATTTTGATCAGCATTTAAGAAATGAGGGCTGTGGAGGGATCCGCGATATTGAAGAGCTGCAAAGCTGGGGCCTCGGTCTGGATTTACAAGAAAGGATCCCGATGCCTGCTAATAACTTTTTGCTAGTTTGGATCAAATCTTAAGTGTGTTAAAACACTCGTTTTCAATCTTCCATCGACAACGCCCTGCCTTAGTCATTAGCTCAACATTGCTTGCTGTGATGTCTATATCGCTGACCCAGCTATTGGTATAGGTGATTTTGCCCTGTGCGTTTTGAGTTTACTTGGGAGTATAAATTGGCAGCATAGGCTGATAAAATGTTGCCACTTTTTTTGATGGGGTTTTTTAAACATGACTGTGGTAACTCGTTTTGCGCCAAGCCCAACCGGCTATCTTCACGTTGGCGGTGCTCGTACCGCACTTTATTCTTGGTTGTACGCTAAAAGCCAGGGCGGCAAGTTTGTCCTACGGATTGAAGATACTGACATTGAACGTTCTACTCAGGCGGCTATCGACGCCATTCTGCAGAGCATGGAATGGCTGGGGCTGGATTGGGACGATGGTCCGTATTACCAAACACAGCGTTTTGAGCGTTATAAGCAGTTAATTCAGCAGTTACTAGACGAAGGCAAGGCCTATAAGTGTTTTATGCCTGCAGATGAGTTGAATGCTATTCGTGAGCAGCAAAAGGCGAATGGTGAAAAGCCTCGTTATCCGGGCACTTGGCGCGAGCGTGCGGATCATCCCCAAGATCAACCTTTTGCGATCCGTTTTAAGAATCCCTTGCAAGGTACGGTTCTTATTAAAGATCATATTCGCGGTGAAATCGAAATCGCTAATAGCGAACTTGATGACCTCATTATTCAACGCAGTGATGGGGTGCCCACCTATAATTTTTGTGTGGTAGTCGATGACTGGGATATGGGGGTTAGCCACGTAGTGCGCGGCGAAGACCATATCAATAATACACCAAGACAAATCAATATTGCCAAAGCCCTTGGCGCGCCTGAACCTGAATATGCCCATGTTTCGATGATCCTCGGTGATGATGGTAAAAAACTCTCCAAACGTCATGGTGCGGTTAGTGTGATGCAATATCGGGATGATGGTTATCTGCCCCAGGCACTGCTTAACTATTTGGTTCGTTTGGGTTGGTCCCATGGTGATCAGGAAATATTTTCTATCGAAGAAATGATTAGCTTGTTCAATCTGGATGGGATTGGCCAGTCAGCTTCGGCATTCAATACCGATAAACTTATTTGGCTGAATCAACACTACATTAAGACACTTCCTGCCTCTGAAGTGGCCGAGCATGCTAAATGGCATTTTGAGCAACAGGGTATTGATATGAGCTCTGGTCCATCTCTTGAAGACGTTATTGCAGTTCAGGCTGACAGAGTGAAAACTCTGAAAGAACTGGCACGAATCAGCCGTTACTTCTTCGAAGAGTATGAAGCCTTTGATGAAAAAGCCGCTAAAAAATATTTACGTCCAGTGGCTAAAGATGCCCTTGTCGCAGTTAAAGTAAAGTTAAGTGAACTAACTCAGTGGAACTCAGAGTCGATTCATGAGGCGATTAATAACACTGCCGAGGAATTGGAAGTAGGCATGGGCAAAGTCGGTATGCCGTTGCGTGTAGCGGTGACTGGCTCAGGTAATTCTCCTTCCTTAGATGTGACTTTAAATCTGCTTAATTTTGAGCAAGTTGCTGCTCGGATAGACAAAGCGCTTATTTATATAGCAAACAGAGAAAATTCCTGAAAAAATCGTTGACATAAAAAGTGCAGATGCCTAGAATGCGCCCCGCTGTTAAGGAACGACAGCTACTTAGGTAAGAGCTTAGGCTTGGAAATTAAGTGAGGGGCCATAGCTCAGCTGGGAGAGCGCTTGCATGGCATGCAAGAGGTCGGCGGTTCGATCCCGCCTGGCTCCACCAAATCAAGGAATGTTCACTACCTCCTAGGCCAGTGAATAAGTAGATTAGACAGATAGATTCTGGTTTTTGTAAGAACAGGGTCGCTCGTTTCGCGGGCTCAACTCACCTTACAGAAACTTATCGAAGCGTACTTCGATGAGCAAAGTTTCTGTCCCCATCGTCTAGAGGCCTAGGACACCGCCCTTTCACGGCGGTAACAGGGGTTCGAATCCCCTTGGGGACGCCACATTAGAATCGAAGAGTGATGCAAGGATTAAGCGTCATCAAGGGGTGAGAACCCCTCCGGTTCGACAAAATTGTCTGGAACAATTTTGAACGCACTTTAGTGCGG
>JAWUXW010000070.1:0-8148 GCA_034111125.1 Paraglaciecola sp. | reverse complement strand
GTCGAACAATCTAGTTCTCTAGAATTCGCCAAACGCCATTTAAGTGAGATCGATAATAGTGCTGGTGAAGTCTCCCGCTTTTTTATTAGCAAAAAAGAAGCCAAATGGTGGCTGGTGCAACGGATCACATTGGCGCAAAACCCGGGCACTTGGGTATATATCAACGCCCAACACACCCTGGTATTTTCTGCCGATCCAGAGTTTCTTAATCGTAAAGATTGTTACATGGGTTTGAAAGACTATGGAATTGAATTTAAGGAGGTCATTCCCTGCCATGTGACTCAGCGTTACGAGGGCCTCGGATCAGGAGAGGCCAGTGTGTTTGCCGGTTACGAGACCGATCCCCAGGTATTTAACAAACAGGTATTACGCCTGACCGATCCAGAGCAATTTTCCCCACCCTATTTGGCCTTGCCCCTAGTCAGCAGGCCGACTCTGGAAAAAGTTCCGGGATTGCAGGAAGCACTTAACAAACTGCACAACATCATCAGTACGGACGCTCTAAACGCCCTCGTAGCGGGCTTGGCCAAGGCCAACAATATCGTCACCAGGTTGTAATTGGCTTTTTACCGGGCGAGTCCCTTTGGTGCAGACAAAAAAACGGGACACTAAGGCCCCCCGTTTTCAATAAATTACCTTTAATCAATAACAACCGGTCAAACTAGTGGCAAAGCTAAGCCTTATTCTGCCGGTTCAAGTTTATCCTGAGTATTGGTCTCAAAGTCACTCGCATCATGACGCTCATGCAATTGTGAGGAGGGCTCTCCCCAGGCACGATTGACCATCCGTCCGCGCTTTACTGCGGGTCGTTGATTAATTTCCTCTGTCCAGCGCAGTACATGTTTGTAGGTATGGGTCTGCAGAAATTCCGCTGCCTCATAGACTTTATTGGTCACCAAAGCCCCGTACCAAGGCCAAATTGCCATGTCGGCAATGGTGTACTCATCGCCGCACATGTATTGATTATTGGCCAGATGCTGATCAAGCACATCAAGCTGGCGTTTCACTTCCATGGCATAACGGTCAATGGGGTATTGATACTTCTCTGGCGCGTAGGCATAAAAGTGACCAAAGCCACCTCCCAGCATGGGAGTCGCGCCCATTTGCCACATTAGCCAGGACAAACATTCAGTGCGTTTAGGCAGTTCTTTCGGTAAAAACACGTCAAATTTTTCTGCCAGATACAACAATATTGCTCCGGATTCAAACACTCTGGTGGGAGGAGATGTACTGTGATCGGCCATAGCCGGTATTTTCGAATTAGGGTTGATGTCCACAAAGCCGCTGGTAAATTGCACACCTTCCATAATATCGACCAGGTAGGCATCGTATTCCGCTCCGGCAATACCCAAGGCTAACAGCTCCTCCAACATCACAGTAACCTTCACTCCATTGGGGGTCGCCAACGAATGCAGTTGAATAGGATGGCGGCCTACGGGCAGGGCCTTTTCTTCGCGGGCACCGGCGGTAGGACGGTTGATACCGGCAAATTCCCCACCATTATCTTTATCCCAGGCCCAAACATCTGGAGGAGTGTAAGTTGGATCAGACATAGTCAATGTTCTCAATTCTGTTTTTGGTTTTGCTCAGCATACTCGGATTTGGGTTGGTAGGGGAAGAGGGAAGGAACTAATTTTTGGGGCCAGCTAAAGTTACTGCAACTTTTTTGGGTGAATTTACCTTGGATTTACACCGTCTCCTTTATATTTGTTAGCCAATCAAAAGGAGGAAAACCATGCTGTTTTCAAAAAAAGTAAGAAGATTATTCAGTTTAGGTCAATTGGTCTCTTGTACAGCATGGGCGGCCTCCGCTTCATCAGCAGGGCAGTTAAGCAGAAATATAGATGCATTACTCAGCACTCATGAGTTGCCTGGGCTTGTTTTTATTATTTTCGGCTATGACGGTTTTTATTGCCTATTCAATAGAGGATGCACTATTTAATGAACAGTTATCCCAAGCGTATTTGTCTCTTAAGGCCGGCGACAAATTACCTCACAATATTGAGATAATAAGCAGCTTATCAAAATATGAAATCCCTCCTGAGGTTTATCAATGGTCGCCCACGCTAGAAGGAGGGAAACGGTTCAAAGAGTTTAGCTTTCAAGATAGCCACTTCCATTTCATGCTTATCGAAAACGGCGTTCTTTTAATTGAAACAACGACTTTATCTGTTGTTACTCGGGCTGTGGACAATATATTTTTTGTATTGTTACTTGCGCTACTTCCGGCATTAGTTGCCACCGTTTTTTTTGCTATACAGGGTTAGCACCCAAATCTCATGCTCAATTGTTTCCAATAATATATCGCCCGAACCCCACCACTTTTACCTTTACCTGTAGGAGCCCAGCGCACTTTACGCACACCTCCTGAACCCCGCACAATATTTCCCGCATCCGGTTTTTGCAGTAGATAGGACTGCAATCCGCGATAATCATCATCGGAAAGATACTCGCCTAAGATTTTTGTGAATAGCGTTGTTTCGATAAAATAATTCGACAAAAATCATTCGATAAATATACGGCCATGCCGGATAATATCAATGTGCTTAATACACGGCCTAAAAACATGTGTGTTACACCATCTATCTGTCAAAATTTAATGATACCTTCATTAAAAATATTATCGGGACTCTCGTGGCATAAGCGCGGAGATGTCTATCCGCCCGCCTTGGCTTGTTCTTTAATATGAGTGATACATTTTGCAGAACCTACAACGAGATTATGATTTACGCCTTGTTAGGTAGAGTTGTCTTAAGGAGTTTAAGGCTATGTTCAAGCCTTTAGGTGTGGGATTTTAGTAGTTGTTCTAGCTTCGCCATGGAGCTCGTTATAATTGAGATTGATAGGCTATATGTTACCCAGGGCCTATTTTTATTAAAAATCTTGATCAAATTAGCGGCTTGTACGTAATAAAATTATGTAACAACGGGTCTGATATGATCCTGTTAGCAGCTCTCATTAATATCAAAGAGGAAATCATGAGTACGTATCAAAAATCTATGGATGCAATTTCTGCGCTGACAGCGGAGCAGCATCGAGTAACGCAAGAAAATGGTACTGAGCGTCCTGGGACCGGTGAATTGCTAGATAACACTTTGCCTGGTATTTACGTAGATATCGTGTCAGGAGAGCCTTTGTTTGCGTCTTCTGCCAAATATGAATCTGGCTGTGGCTGGCCGAGCTTTACCAAAGCGATCGATCCGGTCAATGTAAATGAAATTACTGATACCTCCCTTGGTATGACGCGTACCGAAGTGCGCTCAAGCCATGGAGATAGCCATCTGGGGCATGTATTTACCGATGGACCAAGAGAGCAGGGTGGTTTGCGTTATTGCATTAACTCAGCTTCACTGCGTTTTGTTCATAAAGATAAGATGACAGATGCAGGATATGAAGCTTATTTAGCTCAAGTTGAGGATATTTCCTAATGGCAATTGAATGTGCAGTATTGGCTGGTGGCTGTTTTTGGGGCATGCAGGATCTTATTCGCAAACGCCCGGGCATCACATCAACCCGTGTTGGTTATACCGGCGGTGAAGTGGTGAATGCGACTTACCAAAATCATGGTAGCCACGCTGAAGGCATAGAAATTTTGTTCGATAATGACATCACCAGCTATCGGGAAATTTTGGAGTTTTTCTTTCAAATCCATGATCCAAGCACAGAGGATAGGCAAGGTAACGATACCGGCGTTTCCTATCGTTCGGCTATTTATTATCTTTCTGATGAACAACATCAAGAGGCCTTGAGGACGATTGTGGACGTGGATTCTTCAGGTTTATGGCCTGGCAAAGTGGTGACCGAAGTGCAACCAGCGGGTGATTTTTGGGAAGCGGAGCCTGAACACCAGGACTATTTGCAAGTTCGACCTAATGGCTACACCTGCCACTTCGCCAGACCCAACTGGAAGCTACCCTCTGCTCAGTGAGTTCACTTGGCTTTAAACAGACAGGCAAGCCCAAAAGGTCTACAGTAGGTTGGTCAAAGCATTAACTAACGGTAGACCTTTTGTGGTGGTAGGTGTACATTAGGTTAACGAAATGATTAACCTAATGTACACCTTATGAGAGTATTTGATGTGGAAGAAAAGCTCCACGAACTGCAAAAATATACACATCACTCACTTGTCACTATTGCGCAGTTCAAGATGTTGTTTCCTGATTATCAGGAGAAAGCATTAAAGGTGAGATTAAATCAGTTAGTTAAAAAGCGTTTGTTGGAAAAAGTGTGCCGAGGAGTTTGGTCCTTTCCAAGAAGCAAATACTATAAAAAAACAGACCTTAGACACCTACCCCACTTGGTTAGGCAAACTCACATTAACTATATCAGTTTAGAGTCTGTGTTGAGTAAATACAGTGTTATTAGCCAGCAGATGTTTAATTACCTAACTGTTATGACAACCGGCAGAGGGGGGAAGCTGGAAACGCCTATGGGTACCTTGGAGTTGATCCACACTAAAAGGGATCCGCTTAAATTGTTAAACGAAACCTTTCAAGTTCAGGATATGCCTATTAGAGAGGCCTACATTGATCGTGCTTGGAAAGATCTTAAAAACGTCGGTAGGAACATCTCAATGGTCGACGACGACGAATTAAATGAATCCATCATTAAACAACGTGAGCAGTTACATAATAACACTGTCGGTATCAGCCGAGCTGAATGATGAAATCGACAGATAAATTAACTAGCTATAAGATTGATTACAAGAAGAAATTGAATGTTTGATATTAAAAAACTAACACAGCAGATATGCCAATCAGATCCCCAACTTACGTCTTTGCAAAGTACTGTCGAGAAAGAGCTTTTGCATTACGAAATCATGGCTGCCATGTCTAAGTATGGTTTTTTGAGTAAGCTCACATTTCAAGGCGGAACTTGCCTTCGCATGATGTATGGGTCGAATAGGTTGTCAGAAGATTTGGATTTTGCTGGTGGACTTGACTTTAATTTTAAGCAGCTAGAAGATCTAAGGGACAGCTTGCAATTTGAGCTTGGTAAGCGACACAATTTGAAAATAAATGTCACGCAACCTGATTTTGATAAGCTCAAAAACCAAGCAAATATCAAAGTTGGCAGGTGGAAGGTATCAATTGAAACTGAACCTCAGCACAAAAGTGCACCTTGGCAGAAAATCAATCTCGAAGTGGCAAATGTTCCTGCACACACATCGTCTCTTCGGCCAATGACAAAAACCTACCCGCAAATGCCGGATGGTTATCAAAGTATATTGCTAAATTGCGAGTCTCTTGAGGAAATTGCAGCTGATAAATTTGTAGCGTTAGCACTTAGAAGAAGCATCAAGGCCAGAGATGTTTGGGACCTCACCTGGTTAAAGCAACAACAAGTCGAAGCGGATCCTCAGTTGGTTAATCAAAAATTTGATGATTACCAAAGTGAAAACGGCATAGAAGCACTTGAATCAAGGTTGAAAGCATTGCCGGTATATATGCGTTCTGGCGACTTTGAAAATGAAATGGAGCGGTTCCTGATGACATCTGTTGCTACTACAAGCATTAGACAGGCAGGCTTTAATAAATATGTGGAAGACACCGTCACTCAACAAGGTAGAAAGCTGCTTTCATTATTAGAGGATCAAAGTAATGTGCATTTTAAAATGTAAAATGGCTAGAGGGGAATAATTATAATAGTAGCTGCTACGTTTACTTCGAGCCGAGTTACTTTACCCTCCCTACAGCCTATTCGTTTCCGCCTGCAAACCCAATAAATTCACATTGATTCCCTCTTTAAGAGCAGGCATAGTGCCCCACGTTGTGTTTCACTTTATAGTTTATGAGCCTCTGCATGGTCATTGTCGCGGTAATGAGCATACAATTTATCTCCAGATCAGCGCTTGAACTTAACGTTGTCAGAGATAGAACCTCACTTTATCGTGAAAACAACATGGGCTTAATTGAAAACACCTACACACTGATTTTAATGAACAAATCCCAAGCTGCCCTCACTGTGAACATTAGCGTTAATGGCTTAAGTTACACCGGTTTATTTGGTTCCGAAGAGCTAAGGCTGGCACCCAGTGAATTGTTAAAACATCCCATTACACTGACTGTCGATCCCGCGGCGATTGAAGAAACCGTTACGCCAATTGAATTTATAGTGCAAACAAGTAACTTCAAACAAGAGCCCACAGTGGTGAAACAGCAATCCACTTTTATCTATCGATAATTGGCGAGCGCTGAGGCGGGAGTACAACAGAAGCATGTGCTGTGCTCATTCTCATTTGACCCAGTCGGGAAAGTTGAGATGGGAGTAAAAGCAGTGCCTTTACCGATGGTTCAATGACGCTTAATTGAATGTTTCACTCCCGATTTTTGATACTTAGGCATATACAGGTAAATGCACCCTGCCGACTATCTGCACGATATTGGGTAGTCACATATTTCCATAGTGCAAAACGTACCGAGTTTAAAAAACGGATCTTCGCTATTCACTAAATCAACGTCACTGAAGCAATTGATTACAGGATTGGTTACGGGATTGCCCTGCACCTGTGACGACTATTCGTTATTAAGTACATCTATTAATTATGTGTTCTTGTATAATCACCAACCTAAACATTGGTTAGTTCTGCTACTTGAGCAGTATTGACTCACTTGAAGCGATTAGCTCATTGAAATCGGCTAACTCGCCTATCCCTGCAAAGTCGGAATAACCCATCATTTCTACTAAATGCCTTTTCGTAAATTAGGCTAATACGAGTAATTAATATGAAAAAAACATTTGTTTTGTCTCACCCTAAAATCAAACTGCCTAGATTGATCGACGCTATCAAGTTTGAAGTAAAGAAATACCTCAAGCGAGAAAGAAACAAGTCCATCCTGGATGGATCAGATTTTTGGGATTTTGATTGCCGTCTTGGCCCGGATAAAGACAATGCAGAAGTGATCCACCTTGGATCGATTAACCAGCATATCGATGACGCTGAGAAAAATGGACTACAATCATTTTACTTGGAAATCCTGGCAAAACCCGGATTTAAAAACAGGGGCGAGTAATTAGCCAAAGTTTACCAAAACGCTTAGTCCGGCGCTCCCGTGAATTCAAGGTAGTGCCGGGCCCTTCGTTTTGTTCGTTCAATTATTGACGAAATTGGCGGCGAGGGGACGTAACAGTGGCTTTGCCGCAAAAGCATGCGCTGCGCATGGTGTCTTTATTTCGCTTATGTGCTTCGCACTTTAGCATCCATGTATAAGCTCAAACAGCATCTCGATAACTGCCCCCTGCGTTATTATACCTTCCAACTATCCATGTCGGTGGGTCA
This sequence comes from Paraglaciecola sp., assembly GCA_034111125.1. Taxonomy (GTDB): domain Bacteria; phylum Pseudomonadota; class Gammaproteobacteria; order Enterobacterales; family Alteromonadaceae; genus Paraglaciecola. The sequence goes on along the minus strand of JAWUXW010000070.1, from coordinate 869 downwards.
TGTAAAAAATGGGGTCTTGCCAGTTATATAACTTAAATCAAGGTCTGTGCTGAAAATCCTCAAGTCGGCCTCCGAGTTCATGTTCAGCTATGCTGAATAGTGCTCAAACCATCACAAACGGGAGGCTGTTATGTCATTTTACTCGGGCATTGACTGAATTTATTATGGGCTATGTAATTACCATTCTTTCGACCTCAACAGTATCTGCTTATATCAAAAAGTTAGGACATCACTTTGACGTTATCATATATGTCTATGTAATCAATAGGGTAACTGCAACTATTAGATTTGATAAAGCCGTTAAGGCTTGCTTCAGGGACAATAATTACTAAACCCATGAAATTAGTTTTCAGAATGGGGGGTCTGATACTGGCAATTAATATACAAATGAAAGTAAATTGTATATTGTCTAATCTAATTGCGAAATGAAGATTACCGTGATCGTAACTATACTAAATGTTTATTAGACGAGCAGCGAAATTGCTTCGACCATTAACTAAAAAAATTCTTCAAGGAAACATGTAAATGTTGAAAAAATATTTAACAAAAAAAAATATCACCGCTGTAATGGTGCTCTATATCAGCATCGTTTTTATCCAAGCGTTACGATTTAAATTTTTTGATTCTGTGGAAACATTGCATATCTTCAGCACCCTAAATATATGGGCCTTCGATACTTTCGGTATAGAAGGACTATTTCTACCTCCTGGAATTTTTAATGCTTATGTTGTGGGGGCCTCTGAGCTCATTGCATCAATAGTGATGTTGATTGGCCTATTCAGTTCTCGCAAATTTTTGATCCCCCTCGGTGCGTTGATGTCATTAGGTATTATCTCAGGGGCTATATTTTTTCATCTGTTTACACCACT
>JAWUXW010000069.1:0-24366 GCA_034111125.1 Paraglaciecola sp. | reverse complement strand
AGCCGGAAACTGCAGTGGTGCCGTGGTTAGAAAACCTAGCAGCTGACTTCGCTTAACTAAAAGGTTTCAACACCAAGAAAAAATCTGACGCGCAAGCTAAAGAGTAATTTATTCACCACAGAGTTCGCAGAGGAAAGGATTTTTAAAATAGGAAGATTTCAAATCTTGCTTATACCATTCTGCTTTGATATGTGATCAACTCAGAAGGCCTTGGCAAGTTTTATAGCAAAGCGTAATGTCGAAGGAATGCGGGTTGCCTTCATAGGCCTTGCAATGCCGCTAGGGAGCTTGCCAGCCCTTCCCGAAGGGCGATACTAAAGTCTCTTTCGCTTTAGCCGGTATACAGGTTTAAACACGCCGTGCCTACGCTACTTTTATTCATCGCTGAGTGAGCAGATATTTAGGTGGAATGGTATTAATTAGAACAAGTGTTTAGATGGCTTGGTATAACATGGATGAGATAAGGGAACTCTTCAGTTTCTGCCAAAGTGGATGTTCGGTGAAAAACGATTAGACTTATCAATCCAAGGCTCAAGTAGCCAATTTTTTTAAACATAAAAATGGAATAATGTTTAATCATTGATACCCAACTGTTGTCATTAAATCTCCGTTCGCAACTGGATTTGGTTCAAATTAAGGAAATATCACCAGCAGAATTGGCAGAACAGCAGTTGGCCCTAATTGAACGAGTTAATCCTACTCTTAATGCATTCTTGTGTTACGAACCAAGCGTGTTCAATGAACAAAGAAATGTAGCTCCTCTTAGAAATATTTCAATCGCGGTAAAAGATAATATTGATGTGCTTGGCTTTGCCAGTGCCGCTGACATGTTAACGCGACAGGGCAGATTGCCGTCGGAAGATGCCTTTGTTATCCAAAAGTTACGTATTGCCGGTGGAGTCGTTAGCGGCAAAGTAAATATGGATGAAGGGGGACTGACTACGACAAACCAAAATATTCATTACGGTAACTGTCACAACCCTCACAGAATAGGCTTTACCCCAAGTGGCTCAGCTAGTGCTGTCGCAGCGTGTAACCGGGCTTGACGTCAAATTAGTGGGCACTGAAGGCAAAGAAGTGGCTCAGGACGAGAGGGGCGAATTGATTGTGCGCGGTCTCAGGTGATGGTGGGTTATTGGAATCGCGTTGAAGCGACCGATGAGCCCTTCAATGCAGAAGGGTTTTTCCATACCGGCGATGTGGCGGTAGCGCTGGATGGCGGCTATTACAAAATAGTTGACCAACTCAAAGATATGGTTCTGGTGTCGGGCTTTAATGTTTACCCCAATGAAATTGAACATGTGGTGTATACCCACCCCGACGTCATTGAATGCGCGGTGATTGGTTGTCCGGACCAGAAGTATGGTGAAAAAGTTTATTTTTATGTGGCCAGTTCAAACCCAGAGCTTACAGAGCAAGAAATACGGGTTTTTTGCCGCACCCAGTTAACGTGCTATAAAGTGCCGAAGGTAGTGCGTTTGTTGGCAGAACTACCGAAAAGTAACGTAGGTAAAATACTGTGTCGTGAATTGCGCGATGAAAAATACCTGTAGAGCTGATTAAATTACACTTGTATGGGATTTGAAAAACCGGCGGCACAAACCGCCGGTTTTTTATATTAAGCAGCTATATTCAAGTGACTTACTTTACCTCTTCACCAGCGGCTTGCTTGTCGGCATGGTAACTGGATCGCACCATTGGACCGCAGGCAGCGTGGCTAAAGCCAAGGAATTTGGCTATTTCACCCAACTCATCAAATTCATCGGGATGCACATAACGCTTAAGCGGAAAGTGGTGTTTGCTAGGCTGTAAATATTGGCCAAGGGTGAGCATTTCCACATCGTGTGCCCGTAAATCTTTAAGAACCTGGGCAATTTCTTGTTTATCTTCGCCCATACCCATCATTAAACCGGACTTTGTTGGGATTTCAGGATGTTGCATCTTGAATTTTTTAAGCAGATCCATTGACCATTGATAGTTGGCACCGGGACGACACTCTCTATATAGGCGGGGTATAGTTTCCAGGTTATGATTAAACACATCCGGTACGCCCTGTTTGAAAATCTCCAATGCCCTGTCCATACGGCCACGAAAATCAGGTACTAATACCTCAATTTTAGTGCTGGGACTATGCTCACGAATAGCATTGATACAATCCACAAAATGCTGGGCACCGCCATCACGTAGGTCGTCACGATCTACGGAGGTGATCACCACATAATTGAGTTTCATTTCCGCAATGGTTTTGGCTAATTTTATCGGTTCTTCAGCGCTCGGAGGCAGAGGCTTACCATGTGCTACATCACAAAATGGGCAACGTCGGGTACAGATGTCCCCTAGTATCATAAACGTGGCAGTGCCGTGATTGAAACACTCGGCTAAATTAGGACAACTTGCTTCTTCACATACCGAATGTAGATTATTTTTACGCAGGGTTTTCTTGATTTGATCAATGCGTTCGGTGCTACGGGGTAATTTGATTTTTATCCATGCAGGCTTTCGCAGCATTTGCGCCTTTTCTGTCGGAACAATCGTTATAGGGATATGTTTTACTTTTTCATCATCCCGGAGTTTCACTCCAGCTTCTGGACGTAAGTTAGTCATCAAAACCTTCTCTGTACTGTATTTTAACGTGCGAATCGGTATTCAACATTCCCAGTAGTTCGCATAATTGATTTACGATAACCTTACCTGCTTCAGCCATGGTCGATGGGCCGTTTAATTGAGCGCAATCTACCATTTCTAAGCCGGCATAACCACAGGGATTTATCAGCTGAAAAGGCGATAGATCCATATTGACGTTTAGGGCTAAGCCATGAAAAGAGCAGCCACGACGAATGCGCAAACCTATTGAACATATTTTTTTAGCGTCGACGTACACGCCAGGTGCGTCAGCCCGAGGGTAGGCTTCAATTCCATAAGGTAAGAGGCTTTGTACCACACAAGACTCAAGTGCCGTTACCAAATTACGTACCCCTAAGTTATTGCGCTTCATGTTGAGTAAAACGTATAACATCTGCTGTCCAGGCCCGTGATAGGTGACCTGACCGCCCCGATCCACTTTCACCACCGGTATAGTGCCAGGAGCCAGGAGATGTTCTGCTTTACCGGCCTGCCCCTGGGTAAACACGGGTTCATGCTCGACTAACCAAAGTTCGTCAACACTAGTCTCATTCCGGTTATCCGTGTAATTCTGCATTGCCTGCCATATTGGCAGGTAGGCCCGCCGGCCTAGCTGTCGGATGATAAGGGAATTAACCGGCTTCAACAGAACAATAATCCAGCTGCGTTGAGGTGGTTATAAAACAACGCGCACCAGTTCTAATTTTGATAACTCGATATACAGGGTTTCCATGTGCTCTTTACTAGTCACAGTTACACTGAGCGATAAGGCATGATAACTACCCTTGGAGCTCGGCTTTATTGTGGGACTGTAGTCGCCCGGCGCATGAATTTGCAAACACGCGATAACGTCGATTGGTAGGTTTTCGTGGGCTACACCCATAACCTTCAAGTTTTGCTGGCATGGAAAGTCCAGCAATTGGTCAAAATTTGTTTCCATCTGATGTCTCAATAAGGTTGTAAGCTGCCTAGGAGCTCAGTCTAGCTATCAAAGCCAAGCTGCAGTTTAACAAAATCTACTATACGGTCGATAAGGCTGCCTTCCTGCACTTCTTGCAGGGTGACTAAAGGGTATTCGGCAATGTCTTCACCGTCTAACTGTAAATAAAGAGTGCCGACCACTTCGCCCTTTGCTAAGGGGGCTTCAAGTTTTTTGTCGAGTTTAAAGTTGGCCTCAAGATTTTTACTCCGTCCACGAGGAATGTTAATCGGAGTGTCTTTTAAAATACCCAGGTCAACCGTCTCCTGTGCGCCCATGAAAATACGATGGGAAACGAAGCTGTCGCCCGCTTTGTAGGGGGTAATTGTCTCGTAGAAACGGAATCCGTATTTTAATAGTTTCTTGTTTTCTACTTTACGTGCTCGCTCACTGTCAGCACCCATCACCACGGCGATTAAGCGCATATCGGCCTGGGTAGCCGAGGATATTAAACTGTAACCGGCGTCAGAAGTGTGTCCGGTTTTAATTCCGTCAACATTAAGGCTTTTGTCCCATAACAAGCTGTTGCGATTATATTGCTTGATATCGTTGAAGGTAAATTCTTTTTCCTTGTAAATGGCGTATTCGACGGGTACGTCACGAATCAATGCTGCTGCCAGTATTGCCATGTCTCGGGGTGTAGTATAGTGATCTGCATCATGCAAGCCATGGCTATTTACAAAATTGGTCGAGCTCATCCCTAGCTTCTGTGCGTGCATGTTCATCATGCTAGCAAAGGCATCTTCATTACCGGCTATGTGCTCTGCCATTGCCACACAGGCATCGTTGCCTGATTGTACAATAATACCGCGATTTAGATCGGCAACCGAAACCTGCTTGCCTACTTCAATGAACATTTTGGAAGAGTCTGGGTAATTCTTCGACCAGGCTTTTTCAGAGATGGTCACCAAATCACTGTCTTTGATATTACCGTTGGCTATCTCATGACCAATCACGTAGCTGGTCATCATTTTGGTCAAGCTGGCAGGGGGGATCTGGATATCAGCGTTTTGCTCGGCGAGGATATTGCCTGTTTGAAAGTCCATCAGTACAAAGCCTTTGGCTGCGACTGTCGGTGCTGGGGGAATGATAACGGCCGCTGAGACGTAAAGAGAGAGTGTAACGCTGCATAACAAGGCAACAAACTTTTGTTTGGTGTTTCGCATTGACCTACCGTAAATTGATAAAGTTGTAAGAATGTTTTTGTGCCATCGAATGATGCGCAAAATTCGGCGGCCAATATAGCACTTTTTAAACTATATTGCTTCGATGCCAGAAAAATTAATGTTTAATACTCATGCATTGTTTAGGACTACTTGCATAGGACTGGACTAAAGGGCAAAAGTTAGTTATTCGCTTAAATAAACTTTATATGCCCCCATATAACCATTTTTTTTCAAGTGGCTTAGCAACTCTGTGGCTTGTTGTTCATTATCAATTGGCCCCAGTTGCAAGCGAAACATGCCTTTTTCTTCTGGCGTATGATGGGGTAGCTGATACAAAGTGCTTAGGCCTTTGCCAATTTTTTTCACTTTCTGCTGATCACTTAAGGCCGCAACCTGAATAAACAGGCTTTTATTATTTGCCAGAGCAGGGGGATTTACGGTCTTTATAGTTGGACTGTTGCCTACCGTAATCTGGCCGTCTTGAGCGACATGGATAACATCCAACTTGACCTGTGCTACCCCGGTACTCAACATGTCCAGCTTCGTTGCTGCTGCATAGGATAAATCAATCAGCCTGCCACCATGGAAGGGTCCACGATCGTTGATCCGTACTATAACTTGTTTGCCGTTGGCTAGGTTTGTCACTCGGCCAAACGAAGGCAGTGGCAAGGTTTTATGGGCCGCTGACATGGTATACATATCGTAGACCTCGCCATTAGATGTGAGGTGACCGTGAAATTTTTGACCATACCAGGATGCTTCGCCTTGGGCGCTGTAGCCTTTTCCTGTGGACATGGGCGTGTAGCGGACTCCACGTATAGTATAGCTGCGAAAATTGGCAGGCTTGTAAGCTTCGTATTTAGGTGAAGCATCGGCAGCATTGATGGGCTCATACGCAGTTGATGGAGGGGAGTCCTGGTGTTGCTGATAACGACCTCGCGGAGCGCAGGCCGAGATAAACAATAATAATAATAAGCAAAAGGACCTTATCATTCTGTGCCTGAATCCTTGTTTTCTATGTCGAGGGGGGCTTGTGTATTTTGCACGGCCAAGGTAGCTAAGTACTGCTGCTTAATCTGCTGGCTCAGTTGAAAGACCACCATGGCATAAAGTGGGCTGTGGTTATAGCGGGTGATCACATAGAAATTTTTAAGTCCTACCCAATATTCCTTACTATTCGGCTGTTTAAAGGCAAGTAATTTGGCGCTAGCGTCTGGGGCAATAGGGGCATCAACTTCCACACCAGCGTTTTGCAGTTCTGCCCATTGGTGTTTATATTTTAATGATTTGGAAAGCAAATTCTGATATTTATCACCGGTAACTTGTGCCTTAAACGCAACCTCTTGATCTTGTTTCCAGCCATGTTTTTTAAAATAATTGGCCACGCTGCCGATCGCATCAACGGGGTTATTCAGCAGGTCCCGCACCCCGTCACCATCAAAATCTATCGCGTAATGGCGGTAACTTGATGAAATAAACTGTCCCCAGCCCATCGCCCCGGCATAAGAACCCTTCAGTTCGCTCACATCGAAACTATCTTCTTTTGCCAACAAAAATAGTTGTTCCAACTCACTGCGGAAAAACTTTGCTCTTGGTGGATAATGAAAGCCCAGGGTATACAGGGCATCCAGCACCGAATGTTTGCCTTTATAGCTGCCATAAAACGTTTCCACGCCAATGATGGCAACAATAATCTCAGCGGGCACCCCTAACTCTTGCTCTGCACGTGCTAGGGTAAGTTGATGTTTTTGCCAAAACGCTAGGCCTTTGTTAAGACGTTTTTCTGTTAGAAAAATGGGGTGATATTGATGCCAGGGTTTGGCTTCCCATGGTTTGGCAATAGACTCAAGAATTTTTTCGCTCTTGTTAGCCTTGGCTAAGGCTTGTGTGATCTCGGTGGCGGAAAATTGATGTTTCTCTACCATCATGTCCACAAATTTTTGTTGGGCATCCTGTACTTCCTGCACCGAGGGTTTGGCACTGGTGTTAAGTGACAAACTGAGGCAAAGGCCTAAGATAGAATATTTTAGCACGCCCATTATCTTCTCCGTGAATAACTGCTAATGCCGTTGGTATTAGTCAGCCGGGTTAATTATTATTTTGTTTCCACGTTATCGGGAAAGTAAGCGTTTTTGCGTACTGATGGACATTAGAATGCCAAAACCCGCAAGTAAAGTCACCATGGAAGTACCACCATAACTGACTAATGGCAAAGGAACTCCCACCACGGGTAAAATACCCGAGACCATGCCCATGTTAACAAACACATAGACAAAAAAGGTTAGGGTAATACTGCCTGCCAATATTTTACTAAAGGCTTCCTGAGCCCGCACTGCAATGAGCATTCCACGCATCACAATGAAGGCATAAATAGCTAACAATCCCATAACGCCTAAAAGGCCAAACTCTTCACTAAATACCGCGAAAATAAAATCTGTATGCCGTTCTGGTAAAAATTCCAGTTGGGATTGGGTACCCTGTAGCCAGCCTTTGCCTTGAAAACCACCTGAGCCAATGGCAATTTGGGACTGAATGATATGATAGCCAGAGCCCAATGGATCGCTTTCAGGATTGAGAAAGGTTAATACTCTTTGCTTCTGATAATCCTTCATCAAAAATATCCACATAATTGGCGCGAAAGCAGAGGTAAGTACTGCTACGCCTCCGATAAAGCGCCAACTCATACCGGCTAAAAATAGGGCGAAGATACCTGAGCTGGCAATCAGTAGCGAGGTACCCAGATCCGGTTGGCGAGCAATAAGCAGAGTAGGGATGGCGACTAATACAAAGCCAAACACAATATGTCGTATCTTGGGCGGCAGATTAAAACGACTAATATACCACGCTACCATCATAGGTACGGCTAGCTTCATAATTTCTGAGGGTTGAAACCTGAATGCTCCCAAATCCAACCAGCGCTGGGCCCCTTTGCTCTGAATACCCACTACCAGCACGGCAACCAGGGTCAAAACTCCGGCTACATAAAAAAATACGGCCATTTTTTGGTAGACCAGAATTGGCACTTGTGCCAATACAAACATCACCACCAAGGCCAGGCCAAGACGGGTTACCTGCCGTTGTATTAAGCCTAAGTCTTCCCCACCTGCAGAATAGATGGTCAGTACACCCACTGTCATTAAAAGCAGCAGGCCAATTAACAGTGGGCCATCACAATGCATTCTGTTGAGTAAGCCACGTTTGTTAGGCTCGAGAGTGGTTCTGAGCATAATATTAACTAATCATCTCTTGTTTTGGTTTTCTCGGCGCTGGCCTCTTGCTCGGCTAGGCGCTTTTTATCAATTGGCCTGACTTGGCCGGCGAAAAATACATCCATCACCTGACGGGCAATGGGAGCGGCTTGAGAACCACCTCCACCTGCGTTTTCAACTACCACGCTGATCGCCATTTGGGGAGTGTCATAAGGTGCGTATCCCACATACATTGCGTTATCCCGGTTTTTTGCTGACAAACTCTCGGCGTCATATTTTGCATCTTGCGCAATGCTGACTAGTTGGGCGGTGCCCGTTTTACCGGCAGAAATATAATTGGAATCGATAAAGGCCTTACGTGCACTGCCATGCTCCCTGTTAACCGCACCATACATTGCATCCATCACTATTGACCAGTTTTCCTCCCGTTTTACCGGTAGGGGACGTCTCTCCTTAATATCTTCAACCAGGACGGTTTTTCCGTCTAGTCTGCTCTTAAGTATTTGTGGAATATACCGTTTCCCCCGATTTACTAAAGTAGTTATCGACTGGGTTAATTGAATTGGGGTTGCGGTCCAATAACCTTGACCAATACCTACGATAATCGTGTCTCCATCATACCAGGGCTGGTTGTGCTGGGCCCTCTTCCAGCCGATCGTCGGCATGTTGCCATCCGACTCTTCATGCAAATCGACACCGGTGTAGTCGCCAAAACCAAATTCAAACATGCTGTCACTAATTCTGTTGATACCCAGTTTATAGGCCAGATCATAAAAAAATATGTCACATGATTCCTGAATTGAACGTGTTACGTCAACCCAACCGTGGCCCCAGCGATTCCAGTCACGCCAAACATGCTCAACATTTTTAATCTGGTATTTACCATTATCAAATATTCTGGTCTCTGAGTTAATGACGTTTTCTTCTAAGCCTACGAGGGCCAAAAGTGGTTTTACGGTAGACGCGGGCGGGTACTGCCCCTGCGTGGCGCGATTAATTAGTGGTCGGTTTTTTGAAGACAGCAGTTTGTTGTAGTTTTTGCTACTTATGCCATTTACAAATAGATTGGGATCATAACTGGGGCTACTAAACAGCGCTAAGACTCCACCATCGTTTGGGTCAATTACAACGACTGAGCCTTTTCGCTCATTTAAGGCCTTTTGGGCGACCAATTGTAGGTTGATATCGATGTTCAATACGATATCCTGACCGGGTACTGGCGGGCTAAAATTAAGGGTGCGGATCACTCTGCCCTGATTATTAACTTCCACCTCCTGATAACCTACCTGCCCATGCAATATGTCTTCATGGTATTTTTCAACGCCCAGCTTACCCATATCATAGGTAGCAGCGTAATTTGCTGAAAGTCCTGCTTCATCCAGCTTTTGCACATCTCTTTTATTGATCTTGGCAACGTAGCCCAAAACGTGGGTGAGGGCACTCGCGTAGGGATAATAGCGAGTAAGACGTGCTTCTACAGATACGCCAGGAAATTTATGTTGGGTGGCCGAAAATAAAGCCACCTCTTCCACTGTTAAGTAATTCAATAAAGCCACAGGTTTAAAGCGCCTATTACGCTTCATTTCTTTTTGAAAATCGAGTACATCGTCCTGTTCAATGTTTAACAGCGTGCTTAATCGGGCCAAGGTGTGATCGAGATCCTCGACCTCTTCGGGTACGATTTCCAGGCTAAAAATAGGCTTGTTTTCGGCCAGTAGCACACCATTACGATCGTAAATTAGCCCGCGATTAGGCGCGACCGGCAGCACTTTAATTCGATTCCCATTAGATCGCGTTTGGTAGTCTTCAAACCGGGTGATTTGCAGATAGTGGAGGTTACTGAGCACCATGACCAGCATTACCAAAGTGATCAACAGGGCAATCACCGAGCGTCGTGCAAACAGATTGGCTTCAGCGGTACGATCTTTAATGGCGATACGTTTAAAGGCCAAGGCTACTCTCGATGATAGGGATGGTTATTATTAACCGACCATGCGCGATATAGACTCTCAGCCACAACAATACGTACCAAAGGGTGGGGCAGGGTCAGTGCTGATAGAGACCATTTTTGTTCTGAAGCGTTGATGCATTCAGGGGCAAGACCTTCTGGGCCGCCAATTAATAAGCTCACATCACGGCCGTCCATTTGCCACTTTTGCATGTTTCTTGCGAGTGTCGGGGTATCCCATGGTTTACCCAAGACTTCAAGCGTGACCAACCTGTTGCCTTTGGGGATGGCAGCTAAGGTTAGTTCCCCCTCTTTGTGTAAAATACGCTTAATGTCGGCATTCTTGCCACGTTTACCAGCAGGAATTTCAGTCAAGTGCAGCGGCATGTCGACAGGGAAGCGCCGGGCATATTCTTGATACCCTTGTTCTACCCATGACGGCATTTTACTGCCTACGGCGATCATTTGAATACGCATGGAGCTTACCTCGAAAAACGCTCAGTACTTCGTTCGCAGCTATTAAGCGCTGCGCCCAGCTAAGCCCAGAGTTTTTCTAACTGATAAAAATCCCGCGCTTCATCTTGCATCACATGCACGACTACATCACCCAAATCAACCAATACCCAGTCGCCTAATTCTTTGCCTTCAATACCAAGTGGGGTAAGACCCGCTTGTTTGGCTTGAACAACGACATTTTCAGCAATGGATACCACATGGCGTTTTGAATTGCCTGAGCAAACTAACATGGTTTCGGTCACGGTGGATTTTTCTGCCACATCTAAATCGACAATATCTCGACCCTTTAGGTCTTCAATTTTGTCAATTACAAACGTTTTTAATTGTTGGTGATCCAATGGTCTTCCTTATACAGATATTTTGAACAGGTAGTTTATCAGAAAACAGCTTCTTGCATATACCCAAGTAACCTCAAGATGCAGAGTTCAGCGGGAATTCAAATCGTCAAATACAAGGCAAAGGTGTTGCGGCATAGCTTTCCTATGTCCAATACCTTTAACGCCGTAGTTGGGGATTTAAAACCCGCCCGCAGGGAGCTTAGGCAGACACCCACTGCCCCGTTACAACATTTCAAAAGGGGATACCATTCCCTACATGTTGTGCCTTGCCCCGAATTCCTGCCTAAACTCTGAACCGGCATCTTGAGGTTACTTGGGTATATATCCCAAATCACCTGAAACAGGTATTTCAAGCATTCTTAGTATATAGGCCATGCTGTTGGATGTAATTCAGCACCGGAGCAGGGATAAGCTTATCGACGGACTGTTGCTCAGCTAAGCGTGCCCGCAGTTCGGTGGATGAAATGGTCACCGTATTTGTGTCGGCAATAACTATTTTTCCCGCCAGTGATTTTTGTATCTCACCGGGGGATGTCACCTGCCGTTCTTTTAGTAGCTGAGTAATTTGTGGCGAAAATTGTGGTGTATGCCCGCCCCGCTGACACACAACAAAATGACAGAGCTCAAAAAGCTCCTGCCAGTGATGCCAGCTAGGCAGAGAGAGTAGCGAGTCCATGCCGATAAAAAAACACAGGGGCGTGTTAGGTTGCAGCTGGCGCAATTCTCTAAGTGTGTCGATACTGTAGCTGGGCTTGTCCCGTTTAATCTCCCGCTCATCGGGAAAAAATATCGGGTACTGCTGGCAAACCAATTTGACCATCGCCAGCCTATGCTCACTAGAGGTGGAGGCTGCGTTTTTATGGGTGGGAATGTGGCAGGGAATAAGGGCTATTTTGTCAATGTTTAACTGACTCGCAGCTTCCAGTACCGGATTTATATGTCCCATATGTATGGGGTCAAAGGTGCCACCAAAAATTCCGAGAGCCGCTTTTATTTTCATCCCGAATGGTCCTCTAGTTCAACGACATATTGCCCAAAGGCATAGGCATAAAGAGCAAGCAAATATGGCACAGTTCAACATACGGTCGGGCGACTTGTGATTGTTTAAATGCCTGATCCAATATACTGAGCTTTTCCTGCAACTGGGCCATATGTTCCAGGTTGAGCCGTCGCATAGCTGAATGATAGAGACCCTGGCGGTTTTTCCAAATTCTATACTGGTTCCAATTGATAGACTGTCCTTGCTCATGACTAAACAATAAACTACTCAAGGTTTGCCACTCACGGGTCAGTGCCCACAGCACAATATTTGACTCAATACCTTCGCTTTCTAGACGATATAACATTTTAACGGATTTTTGCGCGTCTCCCGCCAGTAACACATCCACCAATTGGAAAACCGTAAAACGACTTTGGTCGACGACAGCCTGCTCAATTTGTCGATAAGTTGGCTTGCCATCAGGATAAAGCAGAGCCAATTTTTGGATTTCCTGCTTGGCTGCCAGCAGATTGCCTTCGCTCAGGTCGATTAACAAACTGCAGTTTTCAGGGGATGGACTCAATCCTGCATCCTGCATTTGTAATGCCATCCATTGCTCTAATTGCTTGCCCTCGAGAGGATAACAAGGGACATATACACCTATTTTGTCCAGACATTTAAACCACTTGGTATTTTGTACGTCTTTGCCAATTTTTGCCCCGTGGATCAGCAATAAAATATCCGAATTGGCTTGTTCCCCAAGTGCGTTGAGAATTTTACTGCCCTCGGCTCCAGGTTTGCCTGTAGGTAATTCGAGTTCGATATATTGACGGCTGGAAAACAATGACATGGTTTGTGTTGCTTCGAGCAGGGTTGACCAATTAAATTGGCTGTCAACTACCAGCGATTGACGCTCGTCGAACCCCTGTTGGCTTGCCTGCTCCCGCAATTGCTGAATAGCCGCCAGTTTTTGCTGAGGCTCGTCACCGAAGATCATATAAAAAGGCTTTAGTGTGCCTTCAATACTCTGGCGGAAGCGGTTTGGATAAACTTGCATTAATTAGCCAAAATAGACCGGTTGCTTACATCTGCGTAAGAAGTGGCAATTTGCCGAATGATCCTATCTGCCGCCAGTTGACGCATTTCATTTAAAACCAAATCCAGCTCTCGTGATTTGGCCAATACGGCGTCCGGATCGTCTTGATATTCCTGGGTCACATCAAATTCGATTAACTCGGCTTCTTTTCCGGTAAATTGCAACTGGTAACGGACGGTGTAAACCAGTTCATATTCTGCTACTTGTCCGGTTGAAAATATGGACAATAATTTTCTGTCCAGGGAATCAGCCAGCAGATATAAATTTAGGTCATCTTTTTCGGGCTCTCCCTGGTTTGATTCAAGGAGTTGGGTTTGAAAACCTTTGATCCGCTTACTAAGTGCACGTTTTAATGGCGAATTGGCCATGGCTGCTCCTAGCCTCAATTGCTCAATACTATCGGGCCAGTTGTAATTGCTGCGTAAAGTAAAACCACAGCCGCTTAATAAGGCGGGTAACAGCATCGTTATCAGCGCAAATCTACGCACATTACACAATAATGACTTAGCCGAAGACAACATCTAGTTAGCCACAATATTTAATAGTTTACCGGCTACATAAATGACTTTGCGTATTGTCTTTCCTTCAGTAAATGCCAGTACGCCTGCTTCGTTCAAGCCTAAGTCTTCAACTTGCTGCTGGGTGGCATCGGCGGCAATAGTAATTTTTGCCCTTACTTTGCCATTGACTTGCACTACAATCAGCTTTTCGTCTTCAATCATGGCCGCTTCATCTGCCATCGGCCAGGGAGCGGTTTCTACATCATCTTGATGTCCAAGATCCTTCCATAACACGTGGCACATATGGGGTGCGATAGGGGCCAAAAGTAGCACAATCGCATTAACCGCTTCACGCATGACGGCGATATCCTGGCCTGAGCTCTGTGGCGCTTTTTGTAGGTAATTTAACAATTCCATGATTGCTGCGACGGCAGTATTAAAGGTCTGGCGACGACCAATGTCATCGCTGACTTTGGCAATGGTTTTGTGTACCAAACGACGTAAGGTTTTTTGCTGTTTATCCAACTTCTTGGGATCTAAAGTGTCAGGTGTGCCTAGAGCCAGATTCTCCTGAACCAGTTTCCATAAACGCTTAACAAAACGGTTCGCCCCTTCAACACCGGTCTCAATCCATTCCAGAGTCTGCTCTGGTGGAGCGGCAAACATGGTAAATACCCGAATGGTATCTGCACCATAGACGTCAATGACCTGCTGAGGATCGATGCCATTGTTTTTCGACTTTGACATTTTTGTCATGCCGCCGTGAATGACGTCTTTACCATCGGCAAGTAGCACAGACTTTACAATCCGTCCTTTTTCATCTTTGTCACAGGCTACGTCGGCTGGGGAGTACCAGACTTTCTTACCACTGTCGTCTTCCCGATAAAATGAATCGGCCAAAACCATGCCTTGACAAAGCAAGCGCTTGTATGGCTCGTCAGAGTCTACCAAACCTTCGTCACGGAGCAGCTTATGGAAAAAGCGAGAATATAACAGATGTAAAATAGCGTGCTCAATACCTCCTACGTATTGATCCACCGGCAACCAGTAATTGGCCTGTGCAGGGTCAAGCATGGCCTCAGTATTTTGCGCACTGCAATAACGAGCGTAATACCATGATGATTCCATAAAGGTGTCAAAGGTATCGGTTTCACGGAGTGCTGGCTGTCCTTGGTATTCGGTTTTTGCCCATTCAGGATCAGCTTTGATTGGGGATATTACCCCGTTCATTTGCACGTCTTCAGGCAATTCAACCGGCAGTTGCTCGACAGGAACTGGCACAGACTCGCCATTTTCTAAATTCAAAATAGGGATAGGAGTGCCCCAATAACGCTGACGGGACACGCCCCAGTCTCGTAAGCGATAGTTGACCTTCTTCTTACCCTTGCCGTTCTTCTCCAATAGGGCAGCAATGGCCTCAAAGGCGTCGCCCGAGCTTAAACCGTTAAATTCGCCAGAGTTAACTAACAGACCTTTTTCGGTAAAAGCGGCAGTGGCCACGTCGTAATCTGCCTCGCTGTCGCCAGCCCCTTGAATAACTTGTTTTATCGGTAGCGCATATTTAGTGGCGAATTCCCAGTCACGCTGGTCGTGTCCGGGGACGGCCATGACGGCTCCAGAGCCATATCCCATCAATACGAAGTTAGCGACCCATACTGGCACTTTATCGCCGGTAAGCGGATGTATGGCATAGGTACCCGTGGTGCAGCCCTTCTTTTCCATGGTAGCCAACTCGGCTTCGGCGACTTTGGTGCCCTTACATTCTTCGATAAACGCAGCCAATTCAGGATTGGATTGCGCCGCTTCTAGGGCAATAGGATGTTGAGCGGCAACAGCCACATACGTCACGCCGTAAAGAGTATCTGGTCGGGTGGTGTAGACCTCAAATTGATCCATGCCCGCTACGGTTTCAGTCAAATCAAAGGTGATATCTACCCCTTCAGAGCGACCAATCCAGTTCTTCTGCATGGCTTTGACTTGTTCTGGCCAGTCTTCCAGTTGTTCTAAATCCGCAATCAGCTCTTCAGCGTAATCGGTGATTTTAAGAAACCACTGAGGAATTTCTTTTTGCTCAACTAATGCGCCCGAGCGCCAGCCCCGGCCATCAATAACCTGCTCATTTGCCAATACCGTTTGGTCAACGGGATCCCAGTTAACTGTGGCGTTTTTCTTATATACCAGACCTTTTTCATAAAGACGGGTAAAGAACCATTGCTCCCAGCGATAATATTCCTTGCTACAAGTCGCTACTTCTCGATCCCAGTCGTAACCAAAGCCCAAAGACTTTAACTGGGTTTTCATATAGTCAATATTCGAGTAGGTCCATTTAGCGGGCGCTGTGTTGTTGCTGATAGCCGCGTTTTCTGCCGGTAAGCCGAAGGCATCCCAGCCCATCGGTTGCAGTACGTTTTTACCCTGCATACGCTGGTAACGGCTGATCACATCACCAATCGTGTAGTTACGCACATGGCCCATGTGCAAGCGCCCGCTGGGATAGGGAAACATGGATAGACAATAGAATTTTTCTTTATCAGCTTGTTCGACGGCTTTAAAGGTTTGTCGATTTTCCCAGTGGGCTTGAACCTCTTTTTCGATCTGTTGAGGTTGATATTGTTTTTCGGCCATTAAAAAAAATTTCCACGACTAATTGAAGACTTAATATTTAGCCAGCAAGAATACCTTAGCGCAGGCCTGATGAACAATAGGCATCTTGGGATTTGCCAACGATAAAATTACCCAAGTGACCTTGAAACATCTTTTTTGCCCGGGGCTGACTATAATTTAAGCAATATGAATTTGGAGAAGCAAAAAATGGGTCAACAAAAATTTCACTATCAATCGTTGCTGGATAAACTATCCGATTGGCTGCTGCAATCGGCAAAGCAGGATATGTTAACCTTGTATGAGTTAGTCGAAGAGGCGAAAGCCTACTTGCGCGCGGCCGAAGATTTGAGTTTGGAAGAAATTCACACTCTGGAAAATTATCTGCTGCGTGATATGAAATCCTTTGTCCACGAATTGCGGGCAGACGCTGACAACTCCTTGTGGTGGATGAACACCAAGAACAACTTATGGCAGCTTATCGCAAAGATGGCGGATCCCAGCAAACTGGAACTATTTGAGATGCAGGAGGATGTGGCCCATCAAGGCATTTATCAGGTGGGTGAATTGGTGGCCATCGGTGACTTGGTCTGTATGCAGTGTGGCCATCACCATCTGGTGACAGGGGTAGAGCGGATACAGTCCTGCATCGAGTGCTCCCATAAGCAATTTTCTCGACAGAGCCCCGGATCTAAATAAGATGAATCTAAATAGGGTGAATCTGAATAAGCTTAAGTTATACCATTCCTCCTTGATATGTGATCAACTCAGAAGGCGCTGGCAAGTTTCATAGCAAAGTGTAACGTTGAAGGAATGCTGGTTGCCTTTAAAAACGTTGCAATGCAGCTAGGGAGCTTGCCAGTCCTTCCCGAAGAGCTATATCAAGGCCACTTACGCTTTGGCCGTTAGTCGGGCAAAAAACGCGCCGCGATTACGCTACTTTATCCATCGCTGAGTGAGCAGATATCTAGGTGGGATGGTATTAAGTAGGGCTTGCACCTTAGGAGTTGCGCATTATATATCCACGTGATCTCAAAATGTTTAGTTTAACTTTATCAGCGGGCACAACTTTCCCACCCCTCATCAAAGTCTATTATGTGTCTGCCTGGCCCGCCTTTTTGTCGACAAATTCTTGCTTCTGCTTAATAATTCGCCAATCGTTTTAATTGCATAAGGATATGTTTGACAGCCTTGCCAATACGGGTTTCACTAAAGTATCTGTGCACTTTGAAGTAGCTTGAATATAAGTGCCTACCCCATGCCAAATTAATTAGTTAAGAATATGGACGACCACCTCGATTATGCATAGTAAATACGCCCTGAGCCTACAACAGCTGACTGCTAAACCCAGCCGGCGACTGATAAACCAAGCCATGAAAGACGACCAGGCTTTGAGTTCAACCTTTATTGGTCAGGATCGAGCAAAACAAGCATTGGCTTTTGGTTTGGATATTGACGCCAGAGGCTACAATTTGTATGTCATGGGCGAGCAGGCAACCGGTCGTTTTACCTTGGTACATGAATATATTGCCAAATATGTAAGTAAAACATCGACTCCAGATGATTGGTGCTATATCAATAATTTTGAAGATGAACGTGAGCCTTATTCTCTGCGCTTGCCACCAGGAGAAAGCAAACGTTTATCCAAGGAACTGAATAACTTAATTGATGAGTTACTCGACACCTTTCCGGCGGCCTTCGATAACCCTGGTTATCAGCGCAAAAAAGCGGCGATCACTCGGGAGTTTGACCAACGCTACGATAAGGCCATTGATGGGGTCGAGCAGGAAGCTCAGCGGCAAAATGTCGCTTTGTATGAGGAAACGGGTAGCATCACGTTTTCCCCCATTGTAGATGGCAAGTCGATTACCGATGCGGAATTTGCCAAACTTAGCGATGAACAGCGCCAGGCCCATTATAAGCTGATAGATGATTTGGAAGACCGCCTAAGTGAAGCACTCATCGAACTACCCAAATGGAAGCGAGCTTCATCAGAGCAACTTAGAGCACTGAAAAAGGATACCGCAGAGCAGGGAATACGGCCCTTATTAAAAGAACTTGAGCACAAATATGCTGCGGATCTGGGGATATTAAAATTCCTCCGACAGTTAAAACCCCATTTGGTCGAAACCGTGGTTGAAGTCCTGGCCGATGATAAAAAAGATGACAAACAAGACGAATATGACCGTCGCTCCATTCTCGAAGAGCAATATCTTCCTAATATATTGGTTTCCCATGAAGTAAATAGCGGCGCACCAGTGGTCTATGAGCCTAATCCTACCCATCAGAATTTGTTTGGACGGGTGGAGTACACAAATGTCCAGGGTTCAGTGTTTACCAATTACCGAATGATACGCCCCGGTGCTATGCACAAAGCCAACGGCGGCTACTTGTTGCTGGATGTCGATAAACTTATTCAACAGCCCTTCGCCTGGGAAACTCTCAAGTTGGCCCTCAAGTTTGGCCAGCTCAAAATGGATTTGCCCCAGCACGATGTGGGCATGGTGAATTCTATTACCCTTAATCCGCAACAAATTCCGGTAGACGTAAAAGTCGTATTATTGGGCTCCCGCGACCTGTATTACACCTTGCAAGATTATGATGACGAGTTTTATGAGCTGTTCCGGGTGTTGGTGGACTTTGATCATGAAATACCTCTGGACAAAACCACGCTGTTTGATTTTGTTGGCCGGGTACGCAGTCAAGTTTCAGCGATGGGCCTGAAGGGGGTTTCTGCTAAAGCCATGTACCGCTTAGTAGAATACAGTTTGCGCCTGGCAGAACATCAGCAACGTTTATCCGCCCGATTTTCAGACGTTATAGAGCTATTGCACGAAACCCTGTATTTCTGTCGCCAGCACAATAGTCTGGATATGGATGTGACTCACATTGAAGAAGCCTTAGCAGCTAAAACTCATCGCACTGGCCGGGTCAGTGAGGCGGTATTGGACGATATAAAACAGGGGCAAATTCTCATTGCCACCGATGGGCTTGATGTGGGTAAGGTGAATGGCTTAACCGTACTGGAGATTGGTGACAGCATGTTTGGTACACCCGCGCGCATCACCTCAACCGTATACGCTGGAGCAAATGGCGTAGTGGATATCGAGCGTGAGGTTGAACTCGGCCAGCCGATACATTCTAAGGGCGTGATGCTCTTAACCGGCTATCTGGGACATAAATATGCGCAGTTGTTTCCCTTGACCTTGTCGGCCAATATCGCCATTGAACAGTCTTACGGGTATATCGACGGCGATAGCGCCTCGTTGGCGGAACTCATCGCCCTTATCTCTGCGTTAACTAATATTCCAACCAGACAGGAACTAGCCATCACCGGCTCTATAAACCAATATGGACAGGTGCAGTCGGTAGGCGGGGTTAATGAGAAAATTGAAGGGTTCTTTAAGCTTTGCCAACATCGGGGCCTGACCGGCAAACAAGGGGTCGTGATCCCCAAGTCGAACCAAATTAACTTGATGTTGGATAAGGAAGTAGTTGCCGCAGTTAAAGCAGAAAAATTTAATATATATGTGGCAGAAACGGTCGACCAGGCCTTAGAACTGCTAATGAACAAAGAGGTGGGCAAGCTCAACAGCAGAGGTCGTTACCCCAAGGGTAGTATTAACTACATGGCTGTTTCCAGTTTACTCAATATTGCTAATATTGTGGGTGGCGGTGATGACGATTGATTTATTTTTAGTGTCGTCGTGTTTATACCCAAGTCACTTCAAAATACCGCTTTCAGCGCAAGTTTAAAGTGAAGTCATGGATAAATTAGGGTGCTTATCTATGCAAATACTGGGGCCAGAAGCTGATTTTCACCACAGAGAGCACAGAGGCCGCAGAGAAAAACGGATAGCTGAAAAACAAAAATATAAGTACTAAAGAAGTTTGGAAGCAGTTTTTCACTAGAGCATTACAGGCGTATTTTGTGTATGCGTATGACTTATTACCAATAGGTTTGCATCGAACATGACGGGCATAGGTGCCAATTGCGGTCATACAGAATTCATATTTTCGGATTTTTGTACGGAAAATTTGCCACCATTGCCGCCGTTCGCTGGTCCTAGTGTAATCGACTGTTTCAGATCAAAAAATGAAATTTCATCGACCCCGCAGGTAAAGAGCTTTCGATTGTCAACGAGTCGCTAAGAACGGATATAGCTAAAGCCGAATTGAAGCTTGAAGGGAATGAGCAATACGTTCAGGAAGTGAAGGAGCAGAACAAGGCGGTGGTGGTTGATAACAAAGCGTTGAATAAAAACATATCTGAATTAAATAAGACTCTGGCTGGAGATGAAGCCGACATTGCGATCGGCAAAATAAATCTAAGGCATCTGTTCACTGCCAGACGTTTACGTAAAACATGTAATGAGTTTTTAGTTTACATATGACGCATGCATGTTATGCTTAAGGTATAACATAAGGTGAAGTAGATGGACGGTTTAAGTTTTCTGCTTGAAATGAATGGGCAGCTCATTAACAGAGACGATGGGTGTTGGTACAAGATTGAGGCATATCAGGTTGAACTAACAAAGTACCGTCCTCATGGTATTCGGTATAATTTGACACTGCACGACAAATATAACAGACGGATATTTGGTATTGATAATGCCCATGGGGTAAAACTTCCCAAAAAGGGACGCTTTACCGGAAGTGTTTATCAGTACGATCATCAACACAAATCGGCTACCGATAAGGGCTCACCTTATGAGTTTAAAGATTGCTATCAACTTGTAACTGATTTTTTTGAAGGGATAGATAAGACAATCGAATCTATCCAAAAATAGGAGATTCATCATGAAAGCCAGAATCGGTATAATGCCTGAAGCGCTAATTAGAAAAAGGCTACTCGCTATGGCGAAGGGTATTTACAAGCCCCAGGCCAACGAGCCTAAAGTTTGGTATACATCTCTTGGAGCTATCTCATCTTTGCTATGTGAGGACAATATTGCGCTTTTAAGATTAATTGATCGAGAGCAACCAAGATCATTGACGCACTTAGCAGAGCTAACGGGTAGAGCTAAACCAAACTTGTCGAAAACGCTACATAAACTTGCAGATAAAGGGTTTGCGCGTCTTGAGCAAATGTCAGGTAAGGTTATAAAGCCAGTCGCGTTGTTTACTGATTTTGAAATACATATTGCTGGTGATATAGAGCAACGTGTTATCGAAGCGACACAAGGCAAAATAGCCGCATAAGTGTGCTATTGCGGGACTTTACTTCGTCCGTAGCGCCGGGTTTTCTCAACACCATCCTATCAAGCGGTAAAAGACGCTTTGTTGCGATGTGTGCTATCCGGTGGTTGACCTACCTTACCGGAGCTCCCACCCGCTGGAATTATCAACACCGACCTGGCTCGGCCGCACACTTCTTTTATTTTCTCCATTTATCCATGCCCAAATAAACAGGGTCAGATTCAAATTAGATGACTTCGTCATTTTTTGTATTCAGGTGACTGAGTATCTTTTGGACCACCAATGGATGTTCATTAGGCACATCCCTGTGCCTAACCCTTACGGGCAGCATTCGCTGTGCAAATCGGCTTTCCTGCCGATTTGTCTATGCTCCGTATAACAGAGGCGGAATGTCTAATTCGCTCTTTTTTGCCGTTCGTCAAACGAATCACATTGTAAGATCACTAATTGAAGTTTGACTGGGAAGTTTGTGCCAATAACCGTCATTCGGAGTCACTTCAGTTAAACCGATTTTCGCGATAAATTGTCAGTCTAGTTCGCAGCCCAAAAGGGAAGCTAACGACCTAAAGCGGACATTTCATCGGCTCTGATCTCGCAGGTTTCAACTGAATATACATTAAATTAAGCTTGTTAATAATTGAAGACTCACATATATTACGCGTGTAGGTGTTATTCGCCTATTTGCTACGTTCTTTAAGTAAATTAGAAGAAACAGAAAATCGATGCTCTTTTTTTGAGCGATCCGAAAGGATCATGACCGGATTCCTGCGACTTCATCACTTCCATCTCAGCGTGAAGTTTTGAGGTTTTTGCATCGCAAATATATGCGACAGTTGTCTGGCTTTTAGGTTGGAGTTGTGTGTTTAGGGTTAATTAAATTATTTCTGTTATTCCATTATTGGTCTGGCGCGAGGACTTCTCGCTCTACTAAATAACGGGGAACAAAATGTTAAAATTTATTTTTATCATTATCATCAAATTTACTAATACAATAAAGAACTCTACTCTGACTACTGAATGCAGTGTTAGGGAGAAAAAGCAAGTTAACCCTGAACCGTTAGGGCATGAAGGACTGGTTTCAGACTTCAATGTTTCTAAAGCTGTAATGATTATCAAAAAAATAATATTTATCATTAATTTGGTTGATTATTTGAGTAAATATTTGCTATAGCAAACTCCAGACCTTTAAAATGGTATTTATAAATGGACAAACCTTATTATCCTCATAATTCCATCGGGTCTGTTGATATATTAGCTAAAACTCTGGGCATATCAGCTAAGAGGATAATATCCATATCTAATGGCATTGATAATTCATATTCTGAATTTCAGCTTCAGCCACACCCAAAAACAAATAAAATTAGAACTGTTTTCGATCCTAAATTTGAGTTAAAAAAACTACAAAAAAGAATTAACTCTAGAATCTTTGAGAAAGTTAAATATCCAGCATATTTACAGGGAGGAATTAAAGCTACCGATAGTCGTGATTATGTTGAAAATGCTAAATTTCATGCTAAATCGAATACTTTGATAAGTTTAGATATCAAAAATTTTTACCCAAACATAAAAGAGAGATATGTTTATGAAATATATAAACAATTCTTTAATTTCCCAGAAGATGTATCTAGAATTTTAACAGCCATAACAACTTATAGGGGCTTTGTTCCTCAAGGAGGGGTTACCTCAAGTTACATTGCCAATTTAGTTTTTTTTAATACTGAATATCACATCGTCTCAGCTTTACGAGGAAGAGGTATTGTATATTCACGTTTACTTGATGATGTATCAATATCTTCGGAAAAAAAATTATGTGAAGTAGATATAACTAAATATATTAAGTTAGTTGTATCCATGTTCTGTAAGTATGGTTTAAAACTAAATGGAAAAAAAACAAAAAAAGAATATAGTGGAAGTAATACTCCTTACGAAGTGACGGGGTTGTGGGTAGGTCATGCTAAACCTAAGGCTAGAAAAGTAGAGCGCAGGTATGTGCGGCAATTAGTATATAACTGTGAAAAAAAACATCCAACAATGAAAGATCATTCTGATTATCATGAACTTTGGAATAAATCATCCGGACTCGTGGCCAAGCTTGAAAGGTTAGAACATTCTCAAGCAAAAGATCTAAGAACTAGATTGAGTGTTATTTTACCTTGCTACAACGAGATAGAGATAACTAAGACTAAAACACTAGTTAGAAAAGCTCTAAAAGTACCCAGAGAATACCATCAAAAACATGGCCATATTAAGAATTTCAATAAACTTATATATCGTTGTGGAATATTGGGAAGAACTCACAAAAATCTTTCTAAAAATTTGAGATTACAACTCAAAAATCATTATAAAAATGTACCAACAATAAGAGACTACTGGCATGCCAGATGAAGAAGTAGGTGTAATTAATATGTATGACCCATTTCGTGGGATAGGTTTTATTAGACGCGAAAAGGGGAAAGATGTTTTTTTTCTTTTCGATGAGCTACCCGACTTGGAGTTTGAACCAACAGTAGGTGATAGAGTTACCTTTGAAGTTAAGGTTATGCCTAAAGGCCCAAGAGCATATAAACTTAAATTAGTTACACAGGCTTGAAAGCCATCAACTTTTTCAGTTAATTTGTGAATCAAGGGGGCACATCACTTGATTCACAACTCTCGCAATTTGCGAGGTGTTAATGGCCGCTTTGTCGGAAAACTTGCCATTAGGATACCAACCGATAACATCAAAAAGTTTAAAGGTATACAGATTGCTTGAACGGCTATAGATCGCTCACAACGGTCAT
Organism: Paraglaciecola sp.; assembly: GCA_034111125.1. Taxonomy (GTDB): domain Bacteria; phylum Pseudomonadota; class Gammaproteobacteria; order Enterobacterales; family Alteromonadaceae; genus Paraglaciecola. Next base: position 433 of record JAWUXW010000069.1, on the reverse strand, counting down.
TGTCACAAATTTATTCAGAATAAATTAGCTCAGTAAAATAGCCATATCTTCTTTGGGTGTAGATCTTATAAAACGACGAAAAAAATAAATTATTCTTTTAATATCAACAAGTTAAGTTATATAAGAGGTGACAAAGAGGCCGTTTTGTGATAGTTATTAAGCTAGCAAACACAATAACTCGTCCAAAAGGCCTCTTATGAACACAGCTTATGTTAATTCCCATGATTTTTCTTTCTTTTGTGCAGCAAAAGAACAGCTCAATGACATGCTCGAATTCCTTTGCTCTGACCTACCATTATCTGATGAGCATGGTGCTATTGAGCAGTATATACAGCACCAAGGTCATGAGCTGCTTAGGCGTTTACTTCAAGGTCATCTTGATCTCAGGGCGCATGAGGAAGTTAAGCAAGATAATGTCGTCAATCCTCAAGCA
>JAWUXW010000068.1:0-18838 GCA_034111125.1 Paraglaciecola sp. | reverse complement strand
AATCCACGCTCCAAACTCAGTGAACGAAAATACTGTTCAAGTTGCTCGTCACTGACAGTGTCGGGGGATTGATGATAATACTTGGCGAGTTGGGTAACAGCATAAAGATAACTGTCACGAGTGCGCTCTGAATAACCTCTGCGCTTACACTCATCGATCAGCGCTTGACGTAAAGGGGCCATAACTTATCTCCGATTAATTGGGCTCATGCCCACAGATAAGTGTGACTCAAAGATGAAAAATGACAGGCTCCGCGTAGCGGCTTGTCCAACAACTGGATTAAGTCGCGGTAAAAGCACGCGACCTATCCTTATTTGATATATACCGCCACCCGGTCATAGTTGGTAAAAATAATGGCTTGCTTTTTTAATCCCCAAAATTTACACAGTACTTCACGCTGTTTATATTCGCCTCGACGATAAAACACCACCTGCTCAAAATCATCAAACTCTATCGCAAAACGCACCTTAAATAGGGATTTTTCAGATAAGGCGTCCTGCAAATCCTGCTCTGTCACTTGTTCATAATTTGCTGCGTTTTATACTTGGGTAAAAGTATCGGAAAACAGCTCTTGCTTTTCAACCAGCTGTTGACTGTTTAAACTGTCGACTTGCAAGGTATCTGCTTTAGGATCAAAGGGCTCGAAAAGAGGCAATGATGCTCGTCTAAACGAGCATCATTGCAACAGTTTTCGATCAGTTCTGTTTTTCTAAGGTGTATAAATCGGTCTTTGTGTAAACTTTGACGCATTATTTTCCAATAATTTAACGTATCTATTACAACTTTCTCATAAAAAGTCGACCTTAGACTTAAAAATTGAATTAAAAGCTGAGTTTCATGGAGTAATTGCTCAAACTCTAATATACTACGTCGTTCAAAAAATCCGCGCTGGCTCTGTTTAGAATTTAACTGTGAAGTCTAATTAAAATCCTGCGTGTTAATGACCTGGGATAATTAATGACCGACACCGTTGAATTAACTTTCAAAGACCTTGATTTACCTGCCGAGTTGCTCCAAGCATTGGAAAAAGTTGGCTACGAAAAACCTACACCTATCCAAGCCCAATGTATTCCGCTGCTTCTTGCTGGAAACGACTTATTAGGTACCGCGCAAACTGGAACCGGCAAAACGGCCGCTTTTGCCCTGCCCATGCTAGCTAATATTGTTCCGGACGATAAGAGCACTCAACTGTTAGTACTCGCTCCTACCCGAGAGCTAGCTATCCAAGTTGCCGAAGCCTTCCAGGTCTATGCCAGTTTCTCGAAAAAAATTAACGTATTACCCATTTATGGTGGTTCGTCTTACGACAATCAAATTCGCCAACTAAGACGCGGTGTACAAGTGGTTGTAGGAACACCAGGACGGGTAATAGACCATATTAAAAAGGGCACCTTAAAGCTCGATAAACTTAAGTTTTTGGTTCTGGATGAAGCCGATGAGATGTTACGCATGGGCTTTATTGATGACGTAGAATGGATTTTAAGTCACGCACCTGAAAAGCGTCAAACTGCGTTATTCTCAGCGACCATGCCAGATGCTATTCGCAAGATAACCAAACGTTATTTAAGCGATCCGAAGCAAGTGAAAATTGAATCAAAAGTCACCACTGCTAGCACCATTCGCCAGCGTTATTGCCAAATTGCCGGCCACCATAAGCTAGAAGCCTTAACCCGTATTTTGGCGGTGGAAACCTTTGATGGCGTAATCATTTTTGTGCGTACCAAAACGGCCACTATGGAGTTAGCGGAAAAGCTATCCGCCAGAGGTTATGCAGTAGAGCCATTAAATGGTGATATTCCGCAGAATTCTCGGGAACGTACCGTTGATCGTTTGAAGAGGGGTAAAATTGACATCCTGGTTGCCACCGACGTGGTTGCCCGTGGTTTGGATGTTGAAAGAGTCAGTCACGTAGTAAACTACGATGTGCCCTTTGACACCGAATCCTATGTGCATCGAATTGGTCGTACCGGTCGTGCTGGTCGCCAGGGTGATGCAATATTGTTTATTTCACACCGTGAAAAGCGCATGTTGTTCTCAATTGAAAAGGCCACACGCCAGACAATTGAGTCGATGCCTATCCCCTCTATTTCTCAGCTTAACGAAACCCGCTTAAGCCGTTTCAAAGCCAGTGTAATAGAAGCGATTGGCGATCCTAGCATTGAAACCCTTATTCCAATTGTTGAATCTATTCAAGCTGAATCAGATGCCTCGCCTGAAGTGATAATGGCCGCATTGGCGAAAATAGCCCAAGGTGAGGAACCTTTGATCCTCAAGGAAAGTGATCGCCCGGACCTAAACAGTCGTCCTCCACCAAGAGATGAACGGTCAGAGCGCAGCGATCGTGGCTCACGGGATCGCGGTGGTGAACGTCCACAGCGTGCTCGTAAGAGCAGCGCACCTGAAGAAGGTATGCAACGTTATAGAATTGATGTTGGCCATACTCAAGGTGCCAAGCCGGGCAATATCGTTGGTGCCATTGCCAATGAAGCCGATATCAGCAGTAAGAATATTGGCGCGATTGAAATTTACGACAACTACAGTACAGTGGACTTGCCCAAGGATATGCCTAAGGCAACTCGCGAAACCTTGCAAAAAACCCGTGTTGCGGGCCGCAGTTTAGGTTTGCGTGAATGGTCAGAAAAGCCACCAGAAAAACGCAAAGACAAGCCAGTCCGTAAAGACTAAGCAGGCTGGTTAAATAAAAAAAGGGCAGTGTTTGCCCTTTTTTTATGTCTGAATATTAAGTTTTTAATAACCAAAGTGCATATAAGCTGCGTTTAAATTGGTGTATTACCTCCGGCAGTTTAGGCAAACTACCGGTGCGTGCTGAGTTTTCAAACACGCCTTGGCAATTAACGTGGCTGAATACTATCTATGCAATACTTTCCGATTTTTCTCGATACAAGTGAACTACAATGCCTAGTCGTCGGCGCGGGGGAAGTCGCCGCGCGCAAAGTTGAATTGCTGCTAAAAACCTCAGCGAAAATAACGGTGGTTGCCCCATGGGTTTGCGACACAGTTAAAAAATTCGCCGAAGAAGGCAAGCTGGACTTGCATGTTCGCCCCTACAAAATCGAAGACCTAGCTGATAAGCGTGTGGTATTTGTCGCCACCGACGATACAACACTAAATGCAGAAATTCATGATCACGCCAGGGCGCAAAAAGTCCTGGTAAACGTGGTCGACAACACTCCCCTATGTGAATTTATTACCCCTTCAATTGTTGATCGCTCACCGATTATAATCGCCATGAGCAGTGGTGGAGTGGCCCCGGTGCTACTGCGTTACTTGCGGCAAAAACTCGAATCGGTGATCCCACAGAAAATCAGCCTATTGGGTAAGTTTTCAGAGAAATTCAGAGCCCAGGTTAAAAACCGTTTCAGCTCGGTAACCCAACGTCGCTATTTTTGGGAAGACGTATTGGATGGTGATATCGCCGAGCAGGTGTTGCAAGGAAATGAGCAAATCGCAGAACAAAAGTTGCTCGAAAAAATGACCGAGGACGAACTTAAACCGAGTAAAGGCGAAGTGTATTTGGTTGGCGCAGGGCCAGGGGATCCCGACTTGTTGACGTTTCGCGCCCTACGCTTAATGCAAAAAGCCGATGTGGTGATCTACGACCGATTAGTCTCTCCCGAAATTCTTGAACTAGTGCGCAGAGATGCCGAAAAAATTTATGTGGGCAAGGCGAAAAGTAAACATACCATTCCTCAGGAAGAGATAAACGACTTACTCGCTCGCAAAGCCCTAGAAGGTAACCGCGTGGTCAGACTCAAAGGCGGCGACCCCTTTATCTTTGGCCGTGGCGGTGAAGAAATAGAAACCCTAATCGAACACGGTGTGAGCTTTCAAGTGGTGCCGGGTATTACCGCCGCCAGTGGCGCCGCCAGTTATGCTGGCATTCCACTAACCCATCGGGATCACGCCAAGTCAGTAGTATTTGCTACCGGCCATTTGCGCGACAATAGCATTAATCTGAATTGGACCGCCTTAGCCCAGCAAGATCAAACCATCGTGTTTTACATGGGACTCACCGGCCTGCCGATTATTTGTGAGCAGTTGGTCAAACATGGTATACCCGTTACGACTCAGGTGGCGATGGTGCAATCTGCCACCACGACCCAACAAAAAGTGATCACCGGCACCTTACAGGACATTCATCACAAAGCGCTAGAAGCGAATATTCAGCCCCCCGCGTTAATCATCGTTGGCTCGGTGGTAAGTCTGCATAAAAAGCTCAGTTGGTTTCAGGTGGAAACTGATGTCTAGTAACAAGTTGTAGCGATCTTCATTTTCTAAAGCAAACTACAAGGTCTAACTAGTGTCCACCCTGAAATACTAAATAATTGATAGATATAAATAAAGTGGATAAAAACGTTTTCGGATTCCCCGAGGTGAGAGTTAAACATTTGCACAAAATCAATGCTGTATCTATCATCGCTCAGGATTGTTACATCACCTACATTGCTCCCACTGTTTTGGCCGAAGCTCCCACAATTGAGCTAACAACAACAGGTTGCTAATAGGCAATTTGGAGCGCTTGAAGCTATGGCTGGTAATCGCTCCCTGCTGGCGGTGGGGATTCTGAGCGAGGTATCAATGGCCTGTTTTGGGGCAAACAAATTGCACGGAATGTTTTTGATTTAAACTTATTGTTTAAGATTCTCAAATCCAAAAGTTATTATACCATTCCATCTTAATTACTGCTCATTTTGGCCCAATCCACGACCACATTTTTGTCACCCGTTGAGCCTGCTAATAAAGCATTTCCTCTGTTATGTGGTAAAAACCAAAGATAAGTCACCACCAAGATCACAAGTTAAGATGGATTAATATTAGTTTGCCCTGGTTTAGGTTCAATCTTCTATCACCAATAGCGCTCCATAGAAATTTGCCCAGGCGAGCGGCGTAGATGCTTTTTCAATCCCATCTCTTCGAGGGTAACAAGGGCATCCTGGATCATCTCTGGATTACCACATAACATCACCTGACTATCTTCGGCGTTTAAGGTTTGCTTCGCCAGTCCTTGTATTTGTCTCGTCGCTAATAATTGAGGAATGCGCCCTCGCAGGGCACCTTGAGAGTCTTCTCGGCTAATGATGGGCACAAAGTGAAATTTATCCGGATAGGCGGTTATCCAACCGTCTATCAAAGAGCGATAAGCTAAATCGTTTGCATGACGCGTACCGTAAACCAGAGTGATCTGCTCGAACCTTTGCCAGGCCTCGCCGCTGGATAAGATCGATAGAAACGGCCCCACGCCAGTACCGGTGGCAATCAGCCATAAATTTTTGCTTGCCGGCACTTCGTCGAGAACCAAAAAACCAGTAGCCGGAGCCATCACCTTTAAGTTGTCGCCTGGCTGTAGAGTGTGTAACTTGGGGGATAACAGGCCTTCTTCAACAGGTACGGCAATTATTTCGAGATGCGGATTATCAGAGCTATTGACCAGTGAATAGGGGCGAGACAGAACTTTTTCGTCTTGTTCAATACCAAATTTAGTAAACTGCCCGGCTTTAAAGGCTGGAAACTGCTCGCAGGAAACCGACAAACTAAACAAATGATCATTCCAATCCTTACGTTTAACTATTGTTGCGTCGAACCACTGGGCCATGTCATTCTCTTTAGTTCAGATAAGGGGAGTTAAAAAATTAACACGATGGCGAGGCTAAAGCATAATACTTTGCGTACCTTTATAAAATAAGGTGAATTCAGCCTTTAGATTCGGTGTGATTGTTTTTGATATTAGGCTAAAAAGGGAAAACCTGATGAGTAAAAACACCACTGTCAAAGATGACGGGATAAATATATTCAACCCCGCAGGCAGCATGACGCTTACTGGCGTTATTTCCTTATCACCGAGCAACGCGTAACGTCGAAGGAATGCTGGTTGCCTTCATAGACCTTGCAATGCAGCTAGGGAACTTGCCAGCCCTTCCCGAAGGGCGATACCAAAGGCGATTATCGCCCATAATGCCGTGCGCTCTTGTCAGGCCGTCACTGGGGATTTTGATTATGTGCTGGAGATTCTAGCCCGCGATATCAATGCCTTTGACCAACTGCTGCGGGCTGAATTAAGCCGCCTGCCGGGAGTTCAGCGATTTAACACCTCCATATCCACCCGCATGGTCAAAAGCGATGGGCTGTATTCAAATATGCTTTGATGCAAATTCCCTAAGCTAACCTTTACCAAATATCTCCACAAAGGCATCGGCAAAACGCTGGGGGGATTGGGGATCCATATTGAAGTATAAAGAAGGCTCAATTAATTCAACTTCCATTACCGCAAACTCACTATCATGCCGGATCAAATCGATCCGTGCATACAGGGCATCATCCGGTAGAGAGGCCAGTGTATGCCTTGCGGTAGTCAGCATCTCTTCTGTAGGTTCAATCAACTTCAATTGCCCCCCATGCTCTTCCTGAACCCGGAAGTCATCGGCCTTGGGCACTTTTAAAATACTGTGGCTGTAATGTCCGGCAAAATAGAAAAGTGAGTACTCGCCTTCATCCACTATAGCTTGCATAAAAGGCTGTACCATAAAGGCTCTGTCAGTAAAGACCGTTTTTAAAGTGGCGGCCTGACTTAGCAGTTGTTCACGACTCAGACGATAAGTATGGTCTGCATTGGCACTGACTAAGGGCTTAATGACGATCTGGTTGCTGGAAAAATGATCGAATGACTTAGCCACTTCGGCCAAATCAAAGTGATCCATCCAGCGGGTCGGGACGATCGTTATACCCTGATTTTCGATATCCTTAAGATAATCCTTACTGACGTTCCACTTGACCAGTTTTAAACTGTTTTCGAGGCGAGCTGTCGACGCTTCTATTTGCTCTAAACAGTCAAGAAAAGCATGAGGTTCTGCCTGATAATCCCAGGTACTGCGAATAACTACTACATCATAGCTATCCCAATCAACACCCTCCTTGCGCCAGGATACTTCCTCTGCCTGCCAACCCAACCTGGCAAGAGGCTCAAACAACATGTCGTCATAAGCAAAAAAATCTTCGAGAGTGTCCATGGACAAAAAAGCACAGCGTTTCATTGAGTTACCTAATGGGGAATAAGGATCCATATGATGTGAGTTATTGGCATGTATAACAAGCCAAGAAAGGATTATTTTTTACAGTAGCGCTTTGAGCTTTAAAGGCAGTAATTTAGGCGAGTTTATTTCAACAATTTTAGATCGACTAAGCTCACCCTTGATTATGCTGAGCTGTGATTTAGTCACCGCAAAAAGTTTGTCTAGAATCTCAATGAGATAGGCATTCTTTTTGCCATCTACCGGCGCTGCGGCAATGGCAATTTTAACTCTTCACCGTGCAGACCGACAATGGCATCTCTCAAGGGTCTTGGCTGCAAGTAGATCCCTAGACGTATTTTGCTGTCAAGTTATTCGACCGTTCTTACTTCTTGCGTAACCAAAATAGGGATCCTTCGACACTTCGCCAGGCCTGCTTTCCAGCAAAATCCAGATAGACAAATACTTCAGTTTTGTCGCCGGGCTGGAAAAACGCAACTGGGTGTTTTGGTGCCGCTCTTTGGCCGGTCAAATAGAGCACAAAATGTTTGTTCTGTGTTAATAGCAGCTTTTTGATTGCCCGTGCGATCGGACTGTCACCCTCTTTGGCAAAACACATCAAAGCCTGGGCGGACAAGGTAAAAATACTCTGCTCGTCAAACGGCTGCATCACCCGCTCGAGATCTTCCCAGCGTTTGGCAATGACCAGATAATTAAATAAAGGGTAGCGATTAGCCTGATTGTCCATAGGATTTAATTCAACAAGATCCATTAACTCGTCAATTGCCAAATCAATTTGACCTGCAAGGAAGTTATTCAAGGCGCGCCTGGCACGGCACAACATGTAAGGACGGGTTTCATGGATCGTCCAAAAATATCCACGATTTTGCTGAAAATACTCCTGTCCTTGAATTTTTTCGAATTCGTTTATTATGTTATTCAGCGTTGCTTTCCCTTCAGGAGAATCATCATAGAGGGCAAAGTCCAGAATATTGTTAAATTCTTCCTCCACCTCACTTAATGGCTCAAAATCCGGGTCGAAATCCGCTTCAAATTCCTCATCGAAGATGTCATTGAATCGCATTTCATAAATCAAATCAGATAAAAACATGCTCAGTTGTTTTTTTAAGGCATGGGCTTGCTGGCTTACATCCAAAGGAAATTTACTAAAATACTCGTTGGCTTGTTCGAAACCGGAAAATACTCTTAAAACAGTCGTACTGGTTTTTAACTCTTCTTGCTGGGTTTTATTTAGACTGGGCTTGTCGATTAATTTTAAGGCTTTTAACATCCCCAGGCACCATTGTGGCAGAGGCGCTTCTGTCTTAAGAGACTCGCTTATGTCACTTTTCGACAGCGCACATTGGCTGGGCAGTTTTAAGTTGCCCGTTAAGACCATCTCCATTTGCTGATTATATAAGTGATTGACCGCTGACAAATATTCAAGCTGCTGCTCATTTTTAAATTCACCGAAAAGATCGGAGATCCAGACTGATGGCATGATCAGCGTTGGGGTCGCCGCCAGACCTACGAAGTAGCCTTGTATAAAAAAATAGCCTGGATTTTTAGCGCTGGAATGACTTAAGCTCAGAATTTGACTCTTAAGCTTTTGCGGCGAAATTCGGGGACTAGAATCACTCATAGTACGTTTACACAATTGAAATCGTTGGATATTATGGATGAATAATATTCGTTTATGTTTAGAAAAACAACTGTGACTACCGAGTGCCCATCCTGAAACAGCATGTTTTTGTGCAAATGTTTAACTCTCACCTCGGGAAATCGGAAAACGTTTTTCAATTTTGAGCGAACGGAGTGAGCGATATTTTTACCGACTTGGTTGGTTTTTCACTTTTTGAGCAATATGATAAGACCGTTAATTGTGAGTCGATAGTAGACTTCCTCACTAAAACGCGAGACGTTTATTCTACAAGTGGCACTATCCATCTGGTAATTGATGGCGCGGGGTATCATCGTTTGGGCTTGGTGACAGAGGCAGCCAAAAGACTGGATATCACCTTGCACTATTTACCGCCCTATAGTCGCAATTTAAATCCGATCGAACGACGGTGAAAAGTCATGAATAAACATGCCAGAAATAGTCAATATTTCGCAACAACTAAAGAATTTCGACCGCAAATAGGACGCTTTTTCACCACAACGTCGCCTGATATTGCTGATTCACTTGGCAGTACTATTAATGACAATTTTCAACAATTCAAAGCTGCATTTTGAAGATGCTTGGGTATATGTCGCCATACGGAATCACAATCGCTCCAATTAAGCCGATAAAAAAGGCGACAACGACTCCAGTCCAATAGCAAAACTGCCCATAGACACAGGGCAGGCCAATTAGAGTCGCAGTATCGCTCACAAGATATACATATTAACTTGCGTCTCAAAATCAAAAGGGATTTAAACTATAGCCCTCTTTTTGCAGCAAGGCATGGGCAGTCATTGCGGATAGAGGCATTTGCACACCGGCATATAAATCGGAACTTACGATCTCCATATAAGCTGCAGATTGGCCGCACATATATACTTTTACTTGATTAGCCATTAGCTGCTCAAGTAAAACACCATTGGGATTGTCCTGATTGGCCATTTTGTTGTATGTTTCGTGGCTAAGCAAATCTAGGCCCGCCTTACCGTGCACAACCAGCGCCAATTTTATATTTTTAACCGGAATTCCGTTTGCCACATGCATATTAAGAAATCTGGCGAGACTGTCGAATTTTCTGTTTAGTAGATTATCTCCAGTCCGCTCGGACACATCAAAGGCAACGTTTAATTTAGTATCTTTATCCAACACATGGCTCTGCTCTACCTTAGCGTGCTTGCCGTAACATGTAATCAGAGGGCCATCTGTAAAAGAGTTTTTTGCTGCTAAATTACCCACATATACACTCAAAAGTACCATTAACACCTGAATTTGCATGATCTATCCCTATATTTAATTATTTAACTCATACATTTTTACAAATGAAATGCCCACATAGCGTACGCGTAAGTTATTATGTTGGAATTGAAAAAATATTAGTACGGATACAGTAGAATGCAAACAATTTGGATGAAGGTTGGGTTGCCCATTTTTGTGTTGGCAATCGGTTTTGGAGGAATGAAGGCGATCGAGGTTTCAGCATCTGAAGACGAAGATAAAGAAGCGGTTGACACCCGACCAACGGTAAAAATAGAGACCGCACTCGCTCAGGACTACCCGGTTAGGATCACCAGCTTTGGCGAAGTAAATCCACTTGAAAAAACCATGTTGTCTGCCCAGGTGTCTGGCGAAGTAACGAGCTGGCATCCGAAATTTGTACCTGGCGGCTTAGTGCTTGCAGGTGACACACTGTTTAGTATCGAGAAAGACACCTATGAAGCGGCGCTGTTACAAGCTGAAGCCAACCTTAGTTTGGCCGAGTCCCAACAAATTGAAGAGCAAGCCAGGGCAGACGTAGCCAAGCAAGAGGCCAAGAATTTACCCAAGAGCAAAGTGTCAGATTTATACCTGCGCAAACCACAACTGATGAGCGCTAAAGCGGCGTTAAAATCAGCCCAATCAAAATTAAAAATAGCCCAACGTGACGTAGAAAATTGTGACGTCACAGCGCCTTACGATGCATTGGTGATCAATCGCAATATCGGCGTCGGTCAATACGTCAACCAGGGTTCACAAGTTGCCGAGTTATATAACATTGAAACCGCTGAAATCACCTTTCCCATTGCAGGATTCGACCGGGAATTCCTGCCGACAACCATCACTAATATAGCTGCCCGCATTAGCACCAATGGTTACAACGCTATTACCCGCCAAGGTCTGGTATCCAGAGACCTAGGTATTATCGACCAAAGCACACGTATGAGCCAACTGGTTGTGCGTCTTGAAGACCCTTACAGCCTCAAATCTGACTTACCCACTCTGAAGTTTGGTAGCTACGTAGAAGTCAGTTTTGCTGGCAAAACCCTCAATCAAATTTATCGCCTGCCCCAGAGCTTAGTCACCAATCGCATTGTTTGGGTGGTGGACGAGGAGCAACAGTTGCAGCCTCAGCGTGTAGAAATATTGCGTGAAGAGGGGAAATATTTCTTAATTAGTGAGGGCGTACGAGACCAAGATAAACTGGTGACAACTTTACCTGAATACCCGCAAAAAGGCATGAAGGTAAAAATAGCAGAGCCTGATAAAGATTTGGTCGCTCAACAAGTATTATAGAGAGATAAGCTATGTCTAACGATAACTCAGGGAGTGCACAAATAGACCATCAGGGCCCAGGAGTGGAGGCCAAGCAAACCGGCTTAATTGCCTTTTTTGCTAACAACCCGGTAGCCGCAAATTTAATGATGATGTTTATCATCATTATGGGACTATTTAGCTACTTTAATATTCAGCGACAGATGTTCCCGAATATTGAAATAAACTATATCAATGTCAGTGCAGTGTATCGCGGTGCTTCGCCTCAGGAGATTGAAGAAAGCATTCTGATCAAAATTGAGGAAGCCATTAAAGATATTACCGAGATTAAGAAGGCCACATCCCAGGCATTTCGCGGCAATGGCCGGATCACCCTGGAAATCCAAAAAGACAAAGTGCTGACGGACGTACTGGACAAGGTGAAAGCCAGAGTAGATAGCATAGCAAGCTTTCCGGCAGAGATGGAGCCGCCAACCATATCCCAGCTTGAGTTTACCCAGGATGTGATAGAAATGTCGTTGGTGGGCGACTTACCTATTGCTGACTTAAAACCCATTGCCAAGCAGGTTGAAAATGAACTATTACAGCTAAGCAATGTATCCCTGGTTGAATTAGACGCCCCGGATGACGAGATAGGGATTGAAATAAAACCCGATGTGTTGCGCAAATACAACCTTACCCTTAACGATGTTACACAAGCTATCCGCAACTATTCTGTCAACATCTCTGCCGGACAACTGCGCACCGATTCCGGCATTATCGCCGTAAGGGTAGAAAATCAATTATATAGTGGCGAGGAGTTTCGCCAAATCCCGGTAAAAATTGGTACAAATGGCGCCAAAGTATTACTGGAAGATGTGGCAGTGATCAAAGATGGCTTTGTCGAAGGTGAACGTTACTTCAAGTATTCCGGGGTCAATGCCATTTATATGTCCATTAGCGCGACTAAGGATCAAAGCACCATTCCGGTTTCAAAATCGGTAAAAGACTATATTGAAATGCGCAACAAGACCCTGCCCACTGGTTTGGAGTTGAAGGTGCTAGTTGATATGACCTACTACCTCAACGCGCGCCTCGACATGATGCTGAAAAACCTGCTCCAGGGAGCGATCCTCGTCGCCCTCATGTTAAGCATATTCTTGCGTTTCCGTTTGGCATTTTGGGTCATGGTAGGTTTGCCCGTGTGTTTCTTAGGCGCGGTCATGATGATGCCGGTGTTTGGCGTTACCATTAATATTCTGTCCTTATTCGCCTTTATTATGGTGCTGGGGATAGTCGTAGATGATGCTATTGTTATCGGTGAAAGCGCCTACTCAGAGATAGAAGAAAAGGGAGGGGGCATAGAAAGTGTGGTGCGTGGTGCTAAAAAAGTGGCCACGCCGGCTACGTTTGGCGTACTGACAACCATTGCCGTATTTGCTCCAGCTATCTTTTCAAGCGGTCCTGAGGGCGCGTTTTTTTACAATATTGCCGTGGTGGTGATCCTTTGCTTGGTCTTCAGTTTGATTGAGTCCAAATGGATCTTGCCTGCTCACCTGGCCCATATGAAATTTACCCCGGTCAAAGAAAACAGTTGGCGTGACCGTTTCAACAAGCGGTTTTTTGGTTTTGTTTATGGGCCCTACAAGCAATTTGTTGAGCGTAGTATTGAATGGCGCTGGTCAGTGCTCACCATATTCATTGCCATTTTGATGATCAGTTATGGCCTGATAAGCGCCAATTATGTGCGCATGGTCCAGACGCCGAAAGTGCCCCACGATTTTCCAGGGCTGAACTTTGAAATGAACGAAAACGTATCTGACCAAAGCACTCTAAACGCCTTGAAGCAAATTGAAGCGATGATGCTTAGTGTGGACAAGGAGATCGTTGATGAATATGGCAGTACCATGATGCGCGACATCATGGCCTTTAATCAGGGGCGCACGAAGGGACGTATAATAATGCCCTTGGTAGACGAAGAAGAGCGGCATTTTGACGCCTTTGAGATAGCAAGGCGCTGGCGTGAAAAGATGCCTATCATTCCCGGCATGAAGTCCTATACCATACAAGACGATATCAACGGCGGGGGCAATGGTGATGGTGAATTTGGCTTCATGCTGTTCGGCGCGGATATCAATACCCTAAATGCGGCTGGCCGGGAATTTATTGCCATGTTGCAACAGCAAGACGGCTTGTTTGATATCAGTTCCAGCATTGATCCCGCCAGCAAAGAAATACAAATGACCTTATTGCCGGTCGCTTATGATCTAGGCCTGGATTTAGCCAGTATTGCCCGCCAGGTAGGTGCCAGTTTTTATGGTGGCGAAGCACAACGGGTAATCCGTGGCGGTGAAGAAGTCAGAGTCATGGTGCGCTATCCAAAACTCACCCGTGAACGATTCGCCGAACTAAAACATGCGCTCATTACCACCCCCACAGGCAAAGAAGTCATGCTCGGTGATGTGGTAAGCCTCACTGAAACTCAGGGGATTAATTTCATTCGTCGTGAGAGTGGCTTCCGCAGTGTCTATGTCTATGGTTCTATCGACGAAGAGTTGGTTGAACCTAACGAAGTGATTGAGTCTGTTGAAGAGACGCTATTGCCACAATTAAAAGTCGCCTTCCCCGGAGTGAAAACCGAACTCGGTGGTGGCATAGAAGAGCAGCAGGCTCAACAGGATCAGCAGTTGACCTTCTTAGTCGCTGGACTGATCATGGTCTTCATTTTGCTGGCGATACCCCTGAAGAGCTATGGCCAACCGCTGATCATTATGTTGGTTATTCCCTTTAGCCTAACCGGGGCGATCTGGGGCCATTTCTTCTTTGGTTTAGATTTAAGCATGATGTCATTGTTTGGCCTGATTGCCGCGTCAGGGGTAGTCATTAACGATAGTCTGGTGATGACCGATTTTGTCAACCAGCGACGGCGCCAGGGCCATGGGATCAAACAAGCGGTGACTGAGGCAGGCTGTGTACGCTTTAGGGCCATTACCCTAACCTCTATCACCACCTTTGCGGGCGTACTGCCCATCATGTTTGAAACCAGCCTACAGGCCAAATTTGTCATTCCCATGGCCGTCGCCCTGGGCTTTGCCGTGTTATACGCCACACTAGTGACACTAATCTTAGTGCCTTGTTTGTATATGATACTGGAAGACTTAAAATCAGGGATTACTGCTGGCTATACAGGCACCGTGCGCCTGGCCAACAAGCTTCTTAAAAAGAATGTTAATGGCGTTACCCTGCAAGCCAAAGTCTAATCGACAGCCATACCCAAATCACCTGCAAATACATGTCTCGGGTGGTTTGGGTATATATATTGCTGCTTCTGGTGCGAGTCCCTTTCATTTCATTTCAATATTTGTTACAACCTTGTAATAGAATTATTTCCCTTATCTCAGCGCAACATGTGCCAGCAAAAATAATAAGAACAACTATTTATGAGCCTCATTACAGCCAGTTTCTGGCAAAACAATATTGATGCCTTGCATTACAAACTTTGCAAACTCGTCTCCTGGTTTACCTTATTTATGGTACTCATTACCTTTTTAATCGTGGTACTGCGCTATGGTTTTAGCCTGGGTTGGGTGGCGATGCAGGAGTCGGTGATGTACTTGCACGCTATGGTATTTTTACTTGGTGCAGCCCACACCTTAAGAGTTAATGAGCATGTTCGGGTAGATATTTTTTATCGCCAGTTTGGCCACAAGGGTAAGGCGAGGGTCGATATCTTCGGTACCCTCTTTCTGCTTATGCCGGTCAATTTTTTTGTGTTGGCCATGAGTTGGGATTATGTACTGAGTTCCTGGCATGTTCTTGAGTCCTCTCCCGAAGCAGGGGGACTGCCCCTGGTCTTTGCCTTGAAAACCCTCATCTTGTTATTCGCTATCACCATGAACTTGCAGGGATTGGCAGAGTTGATCCGCAATGTGCATAAGTTGAAGCAAGGAGAGACTAGTTAATGGAATACATGTCTCTGGTGATGTTTGCTGTGGTGTGCCTTGTGTTGCTCTTAGGGTATCCCGTGGCCTATTCCTTGGCGGGTACCGCATTGTTGTTCGCCGGTTTTGGTATTCTGACGGGCAACTTTGACAGTGCTTATCTGCATGCTTTACCGAGTCGTCTATATGGCATTGCCACTAATCAAACCCTGATTGCTGTACCCCTGTTTGTGTTTATGGGCGTGATGTTGGAAAAGTCCCGGGTGGCGGAAAACTTGCTGACCTCTATGACCCAATTATTTGGCAAATACCGTGGCGGCCTGGCCATATCGGTAATTCTGGTGGGTGCTTTGCTGGCGGCAAGTACTGGTATCGTAGGAGCAACAGTAGTAACGATGGGCTTATTATCCTTGCCTACCATGCTCAAACGGGGCTACTCACCCAGTTTTGCTGCGGGCAGTATTTGCGCCACGGGCACCCTTGGGCAAATCATCCCCCCTTCTATCGCGCTGGTTTTGCTGGGCGATGTATTGTCGAGTGCTTATCAGCAAGCCCAACTCAATATGGGCATATTTTCACCAGACTCCGTCTCCGTGGGAGACTTATTTGTGGGAGCGATAGTGCCGGGGATGATTTTGGTTTCCCTGTATTTGCTGTATGTGTTGCTAGTCACGTGGTTGCAACCCCACAAGGTGCCCTTAAGTGAAGACGCCCCGGCGCCAATCAGTTTAGGTAAATTACTTGCAGCGCTTATACCGCCATTAGTACTTATCCTGCTAGTACTAGGATCGATTCTTGGTGGTTTCGCCACGCCTACAGAAGCCGCCGGCGTCGGAGCAATGGGCTCTATTGTCTTGGCACTTTTGCAAAAGCAATTGACCTTCACTAAGTTGCAAGAAGTCATGCTCAGCACCACTCAAGTTACCGCGATGGTATTTTTAATCCTGATAGGCGCGTCGATTTTTTCTTTAGTATTTCGAGGTTATGGCGGTGAGGAGCTAATCGAACAGCTGTTTGACAACTTACCCGGCGGCACATTTGCCGCCGTACTGTTGGTTATGGCGGTCATCTTTCTGCTCGGTTTTATTCTGGACTTTATTGAAATCACCTTTGTGGTAGTGCCCCTGGTCGCCCCGGTCCTGTTAACCATGGGCATTGATCCCATTTGGTTGGGGATCATGATAGCAGTCAATCTGCAAACCTCGTTTTTGACCCCTCCTTTTGGTTTTGCCTTGTTTTATTTACGGGGTGTTGCACCGCCCGAAGTTAAAACCAGTCAAATTTACCGGGGTGTTTTGCCTTTTATACTGATACAGATTCTGCTGTTAATTGCCATGGCAGTGTGGCCTAATTTGGTCACTTGGTTACCCAATACGCTTTACTCCTAAGCCCAGATGATAAAACTGAAGATAAAACCTATGCGAACACCCCAGTCTAGATTTACTCATGCCTCACTGATTATGTTATTCAGTTTATTGCTTGCCTCTTGTGGTGGCGAAAAGGCTGCGCCAGTTGCCGGAACTGAGCAGGCTGCGCAACAAATGTTTGAGTGGAAAATGGTCACATCCTGGCCAAAAAACTTTCCAGGTTTAGGCCGTGCTCCAGAAACCTTCTCCAAGTATGTTGAAAAGATGTCTGGCGGGCGACTAAAGGTAAAAGTTTATGGGGCCGGTGAGTTAGTACCGGGCTTTGAGGTATTCGATGCCGTATCTCAAGGCACGGTGCAAATGGGCCATGCTGCTGCCTATTACTGGAAGGGTAAAGCTCCGGCTTCACAAATTTTCACCGCCATCCCCTTTGGTATGAATGCTCAGGAAATTAATGGCTGGTTTCACTACGGTGGTGGCCTGGAGTTATGGCGCGAGGTGTATGAACCTTTTGGGCTTATACCCTTCGCGGGCGGTAATACCGGTGTGCAGTTAGCCGGTTGGTTTAAAAAAGAAATTAATAGTCTGGAAGACATCAAGGGCTTAAAAATGCGCATCCCAGGGCTGGGCGGTGAAGTGTTTAAGAAACTAGGAGGTTTACCCGTGGCATTGACCGGAGGAGAGTTGTTTACCTCTTTGCAATCCGGCGCGATCGATGCCACCGAGTGGGTCGGCCCTTACAATGATTTGGCCTTTGGCTTTTACAAGGCGGCCGACTATTACTATTATTCAGGCTGGCACGAGCCCGGTGCCGCCTTAGAATTTGTGGTCAACAAAGAGGCCTTCGCTACCCTGCCCGATGATCTGCAAGCCATAATTGAAGTCGCCACGCGGGCAGTGAATCAAGATATGTTAGACGAATATACCGCCCGCAATAACGAAGCGATGCAGGCACTCATAGAGAAACACGGTGTCGATATGCGTCCGTTGCCACAGGACGTGATGGACGGTTTAAGACAAGCCTCCATAGAAGTGATGCAAGAGCAAGCCGCCGCCGACCCCATGTTTAACAAGGTTTATGAGTCCTACAAAAAATTTCAGGACGGGGTGAGCCGTTATCATCAAATTTCTGAAGTGGAATACTATAAAAATCGCGGCACTGAAAATATGCCTGAAAGTAAGTAAATAACTAATCTAAAAATTGAGGAACGTAAGATGCAAAAAGTAAACCCATTAAATCTGATATTGGCAATCTTCCTACCGCCAATTGGCGCCTTCCTTCAGGTCGGCTTGTCGACGCATTTTTTCATCAATATCGTACTGACAATATTAGGCGTTATTCCGGGTGTAGCCCATGCAGTGTGGCTAGTGTTGAAAAACAAAAAGGGCTGAGACTAAGTGATCCTCTCCTTATAGTCGATGACAAAAACTACAAAGCCCTATTTATAGGTGGGCTTTTTTATTTCTGCTATCTTCGCTTTTGGTGAATTGTGAATGGTCCTAGAGCGAGAACCGGACACACAGAGAATTGTCTGGTAGTGTGGAGGTAGGTCAGTTTTCGACCCAAAGCGGACGTTATATATTTTTTTGTACCTGATGAACAAAATCGTTTATTAGTTTTTGATTTACCAAACAATTGCAGTGCGCTACCAACTAAAAACACCCTACCGTGACTGCACCACTCATGTGATCTTTGAGCCTCTGCATTTTATTGCCCGTTTAGCGGCCTTGGTGCCCAAACCCCGCGTAAACCTCACTAGGTTTCATGGCGTATTTGCACCAAACAGTCGGCAGCCAACCTATTTGTCGCAAATGATCAGAGTATTTTAGTAGGCACTGGGCAAAGCGGTGTTCATAAATGGATACTTGGTACTGAAGAACTCACCAGACTTGATACGGAGTCAGAAGATACCTTCCAGCCAGAAATTAGGTATATGACACAAACGTCCGATGGAAATATTTGGTATGGCGACCACGAGAGTGTATTTACCCTAAATAATGCGGGCGTCAGGCGGCAGATATATCCGGGGGCAGGAGAACGAAAATTATTTGGTACCATTCATGATATGGAGAAAGATGAGCAGGATAATATTTGGCTGGCTACGGATACGGGCATTTATATCGTGAGTGATGATGATTTTGAAGATATTCCAGTAGATAGAATGGATCCTCAGTCATCTAGTAACCCTATTCCAGTCGAGTTATATCTGGATTCGAATGAACAGATGTGGATTGGTACGACTGAGGGCTTAACGCGCTGGAACAAAAAAAACAGAACATTGCAGGCTTTCAGTTACGCCAATAATGAAGCTGTTGCTGGAAACAATTACATCT
>JAWUXW010000067.1:0-14444 GCA_034111125.1 Paraglaciecola sp. | reverse complement strand
GCAGCAACAAGCAAACCGTGCACCCAACGTTGGTGAATTAGCCTCTCCAGTTGTTTCTGTTCTGGATAACGCCACCGTGGATCCATGTTCAGTTGCCAATGTCGCTAATATTAATGCTGGATTACGCCAGTTATGTATCTCTACTGGTATGACTGATGCTCAGGTCGGTGTTATTCCAGATATCATATCTGGTCAAATCAATACCTTTGATGGCAGTTCACCAACATCACCACCGGGCCCAGAAGAAGCTGATACATTAACGGTTGGTTTTGTTTGGACACCAGACTTTGATGGGGTAAAGGACTTCACACTATCGGTTGATTACTTTGATATTGATATTGAAAATATTATTGGAGAATTTTCAGCTCAGGAAATCCTGGATGGCTGTTATATTAACAGTGATCCAGTTGAGTGTGCCAAGATCACGCGTGTAGGCGGCGATTTAACTGGTTCTGCTGCAGGGGTTGCAAGGTTTACTACTAACCTTAATTTTTTACAAGCAGAAGGCATAGAAATTGGGTTCAACTTTGGTGTTGACCTAGGTGATATGGGTGAACTGACATTCAACGGTAATATTAATAAATATCTTACCCAAGAGTCACAAAGCTCTGACGCTGCTCCAGTTCTGGATTGTAAAGGCTTCTACGGCACAAGTTGTGATCCACTCTCTGACTTACGTTGGATTCAACGTACTACATGGGATTACGAAGATTTCGCTGTATCACTGCTATGGCGCCATATAGATTCGGTTGATGTTGAAGAGGGCGAGGCAGCCCTGCGCTTTGCTGAATTCAGAAGTATCGACTCGTATGATTACTTCGATCTATTCGCTAGCTATACGGCCACCGAAAATGTGACCTTTACTTTAGCTATAGATAATTTGTTCGATGATGATCCACCAGTTGTAGGTAACGATGTTGGTGATACAAGCTCCAACTCAGGTAACACCTTCCCAAGTAACTACGATACTTTAGGTAGGATCTACAAAGCAGGATTGAAATTCCGCTTCTAGTCGATTGATCTTTGGATATAAAAAAGGAGGCTGTTGCCTCCTTCTTTTATTACATCAGATTGTAATTGAAATAAACTCAAACCTCGGTATTTTTTTTCCTTGTTTGTCTACCGTTTCAATAAACATCTGCAAAGGTCTTACCCATAAACCGCCTTCGCCATAAAGTGGTCGATAGACGACTAACTCACTCTCATCTTCAGAGTGCCTGGCAACGCCAATTACTTGATAATCATTGCCTTTGTAATGGCGATAAATTCCCGGTATTACATTCATAATTATCCTTTTCCTTTAAGCAAGTTGAGGCTGTGCTCTAAGCCTAATGCGTTGCCATATTAGTATTAGTACCTGCAGGCCAACAATGGCAGAACTGGTGATAAGCAAAGTGTGCCAGCCGAGTAAATTGAGCATTAGGCCGACACTCAGGGCCGCGGTTGCCTGACAGCCGAATACGAGAAACTCGTTCAGCCCCTGTACCTTAAATTTTTCGTTCTGCTGGTAGGTGGCAGGTAATAAAGACGTACCACCCACAAACAGGAAATTCCAACCTATGCCAAGTAGCACTAACGCTAGCCAATAGTTGTATAACTGCACACCACCGAGGGCGATAAAGAGAGTGATTAGATAGGCCACTAAGCCCGCACTGATAATCTTAAGAGCACCGTACCTTGCTATCAGCCATCCACTGAAAATAGAGGGGAAGAACATAGCGAAAATATGACTTTGGATCACCCATTTGGTGTGCTGCAAAGTATGCTGTTCAACCACATGCATATGTACCGGCGTTGCGGTCATAATAAAGCTCATCAGGGCGTAACCAACCACCGAGGAAGACACGGCCAAAATAAAAACCGGCTGTTGAGCGATTTCCCTCAAGCTACGAGATGCGTTATTGGTTTTTTGGGCAGCAAAATCGAGTTCTGTATGAGTATCTTGAATTCGACAAAATAGTAGGGCACAGCAAAGGCTGATAAGTGCCATTAAGTAGAAGCCCCCGACAAAGGCTTCAGATACCAGGGAATGACCTATTGTAACCAGCTCAGGTCCCAAAATTGCGGCAACTAATCCGCCGAGCAACACCGTAGAGGCTGCTTTTGGCATATCTTCAGTTGCAACAGATTCCATTGCGGCAAAGCGTATTTGTTGAAAGCCAGCTATGGCAAAACCAAGTAAAAAGGCACTGCTGGCAAAGCCAACAAAGTGTTGTTGTATCATGCTTAACGCAGCAAACAAAGAGGCACACATTGCCAATAAAGCAACGCCGATAAACACCTTTTTACGGCCAAACACTTGCATCAAACGAGTAACAGGAAGCACTCCGCAGGCGGTTCCTACAATCGTCATTGCAACCGGTAAAGTCGCCAAACTGGCAGAGGGAGCAAACTTTGCGCCCAATACTCCACCGACC
Organism: Paraglaciecola sp.; assembly: GCA_034111125.1. GTDB lineage: Bacteria > Pseudomonadota > Gammaproteobacteria > Enterobacterales > Alteromonadaceae > Paraglaciecola. The sequence continues at coordinate 12,027 of JAWUXW010000067.1, read as the reverse complement.
ATTACCATCATTGCCCCGCGCTCATCACTAGTGCCTGAATGAGGGTGAGTAGCCATACGTTTGCAGGCATTGTTCGCAAGGACGGCTCCTTAAAAAATCTAGTTAAGCTGAAATTAACAGTATACCCGGGCCAAAGCATGTAAGCAGCAATTCTTATTCAGGCTCAGGAAAAGTGAATACCATCTGTTGGGATTTATCCTGACTAGGCAAGCCTACGTGTAAGCCAACTAATCTAATACCTCTGTTAGCGCGCCTGGCCAGTGCTTCATTTAGCAAATCGCTGAAATATGCCATATCTAATTTTTGGCAACGATGTTCCACTGTGGTTTGTTGAAAATCGCTGAACTTAAGTTTAACCCCCTGACTTTGAATGTGCATGTCGGGGCTGGATTTTTTCAGACGCTCATGCAGCTTTGCATAGAGACTATCCAGCATCTCATGGCAATCTTCGGCCTTAATTATGTCTTCAGCCAAGGTTCGTTCTACTCCCACCGATTTGCGCTGCCGGTCGATGTTTAGCTCCCGATCATCCATCCCATGACTGCGATCCCAGATCACCGGTCCAAACTTGCCAAAACGTTTCACCAGTTCTTCAAAGGGATGTTGGCGCACGTCCGCACAAGTATACAAACCCATGTTGTGCAATTTTTGCAGGGTGACTTTGCCTACACCGGGGATCTTTCCCAGGGAAAGTTGCCTGACAAAGGCATCTAATTTGTCCGGTGTGACAACGCAGATACCGTTCGGTTTATTCTCATCACTGGCGATCTTGGCGACAAACTTACAGGGAGCCACACCTGCAGAGGCGGTTAGTTGAGTTTCTGCATAAATAGCTCGGCGGATATCCTCAGCAATCAGGGTCGCGCTGCCAGCAAACAGCTCACAATCACTGACATCCAAATAGACTTCATCCAATGATAAGGGTTCGATTTTGTCGGTATAGCGGGTATAAATTTGACGAATTTGCTTAGATATTTCGCTGTATAACTCCATACGGCCTGGGGCCAACACCAGGTTTGGACACAACTTTAAAGCATGGGCGGTGGCCATCGCAGAGCGCACTCCAAATTGCCGGGCAATATAGTTACAGGTTGCAATAACCCCCCGTCGATCTGAGCTTCCTCCGATCGCCAGGGGCACGTCTCGATACGCCGGATTATCGCGCATTTCTACTGCAGCGTAATAGCAATCCATATCGATGTGAATGATTTTGCGCAAGAGCAACCTAATGGCTGTATATTAATACAGTAATGATATATGAGTTTAGCGCTGCAAAGCAATAGTTAAACTTGTCTGGTTGCCCAAGGTCAGGGTGGGACAATACTCTTACAGAGATTTATTTCCCTTTTGGTGAACGGAAGTTGATTTTCCGCAATCAGGATACACAGAGGTGGTTTATAGTTCTTTAAAGGCTGTTCAATGACAGCGTCTCTCTACAAGTATATATATGGCTTCATCGTTTCAGTTTACAGTTATACCTGTATCAGCCCGCAGGGATCCAGATGTCAATTTGAAACAAGTTTATTAGCGATGGTTCCTTTTTACTGCCCACCGTTATGCTTCTCCTGTAACGCTCAGAGGATTGCCGGTTTAGCATAGTGGTATTATGCCTTGTCAGTGAAATACACTGTGTTATGTTTTATTGAGCAGATTTTTAGAGATGGAAGAATGAAACGGAACTCAACAGAAGCACAATCTGAGGATGTAAGGCCGGAAGTGGCGGCGGGATTGCCAGGTGCCCCATCTAGACTGCACAAACACTTGCTTAAGGCGGGTATCGACCCTGATAGATTATCAATCTTGCATTTAGGACTGCCAACGAGTCTTCATAAATATCAAACGCCTCCATGGGTCAGGAGGATGGTAATCGGGTATGCCTTGTGGATAGTTTTATTTCTCCTTGAATTGTATTCAATACAACTTCCTCCCTATCTGGAAGCCTCGTTATCCCTGGCTGTCGGACTGATTATCATTCAGGTTGCTTGTCAAACTTTAGTTATCGCTACGGAGCGTTTTGCCGCCCGAAAGCGTTTGACCCACTACGTGGCGGGAACCCTGGCAGAAATCCTGTCAACTTTACCTGAATGTGTGGTCATCGCCTTTCTTGTGCCGGTGAGTCCACTAACTGCCTTTATTGTAGCCATGGTGACCATTTACAATAATGCGTTGGTCTTTAGTATCTACTCTTATTTTCTGCCCAAAGACTTTCATGGCAAATTTTTGATGCCAAAACCCATTACAGATGCGGGAACTCAGGTGCTGATTGCTGGCGGGGCGCTGGGTTTGGTGATTGGTCTGGTGATGTTGATTTTTTCCGCCAGCGGACACCCAAAGCACACATTTGCGGCGATTGACCTGAGCGTCATAGCTCTTATTCTGCTGAGCATTTTTGTAGTGTATCTTTATAAGCTGACAAGGGATCTGGGTAAAGAGGAAGAGGACGTTCAGCTTACCTTGAATTTAAGTGCTAAAGAAATGGCTCACCGGCAACAAATGGTGTTTAAAAATGTCGAAAAAAGTAGCATGACTCGGATTATATTGCTGCTGATCCTCGGTATTTTGGGTGCATTTCTTGGCGGCGAAAGGGTTGCCAGGTTTGCTTCACTGGCCATAGAAGACATGGGGCTCAGTGGTATTGTTGCGGCAATGATACTGGCGGGTTTTGCAGGCATGAGTGAGTACGTTATCTTGTGGACCTCTCATCGTAAAAAAGAGTATGGCATCGCCCTGGCAAATGCCTTTGGTGGTATTGCACAATTATTGTTTTTAATTGTGCCCTTTACCTTTCTCGCCATCGCCTTTTATCAACAGTTTGTTAATCCGGACCATCCTGATTTACCTATTCTGTTTTCTGTACCAAACATTTTACTGTTGATATTTCTGTTCCCCACCTTCCATACTTTGGCTTCATTATTGGAAAACGACCATACAATGGGTATTCTCGACACCACAATTATGGTCGCTATCGTAGGTCTGTTGATGTTACTACTAGTGAGTTATGGAAACGTCGGATAGGTAGCGTGGATCCAAGGAGCGCTAACATCTGTCACATTATCTGATTTTGCTGCCATTCTTTGAGTTTTTCCTGACGTATGGCTTCTTTTTCCTGACGAGCTTTTTTACGATCACAGGGCTCTGGGCAATCGCAGGCCTTATCAATACCTAAGGCACCCAAACCACCACAACTGCCGGCAATGGCTTTTCGCTGTACGATGAAGCCCAATGACAAGGCAAGTGCCACGAATAGAAAACATACAAAAGCGAGAATAAAAGTGCTCAAAGTTAATCCTTCTCTGGGTCTAGTATAAAGGGGGCGAACTGGGGCGTAGTATACTCAATATATTCGTCGTTTTCCCGAGTAATCAAAAGCACCGCAAGATTATTTTGCTCGGCTATCATCAACGCCTTGTCCTTGCCCATCACATTTAGAGCCGTCGCGAGGCCGTCGGCGGTCATTGACGAGGTATGTACCACGGTTACCGAAACTAGGTTGTGGGTAATGGGTTTGGCCGTTAGAGGATTGATTAAGTGTGAATAACGCAGCCCGTCTTCTTCGTAATAAATACGATAGTCACCGGAGGTGGCAAGGGCATTGTTGCCGACGGATATGAATTTTTGCACCGCTCGTTTGGTGTTAAGAGGTTTCTCCACAGCGATAACCCAGGCCAGACCCGAGGATTTGCTGCCAGAGACACGCAGTTCTCCGCCGATTTCTACCAGGTAATCATGCAATTGGTGCTGCTCAAGTAGCTCAGCAACGCGATCAACACCATATCCTTTGGCGATGGTAGACAGGTCCACATACAGCTCAGGCTCAAGCTTGCTGGCCCATGTATCACCCAATAAAAGCTTGTCCAGGCCAGATATTGATTTTGCTTTTGCAATCTCTTGCTCAGAGGGGATTTTTTCAGGTCGATTCTGTGGACCAAAGCCCCATAAATTGATCACCGGGCCCAGCGTCACATCTAGCATACCTTCACTTAGCTTACCTATACGCTTAGCTTCGCCCATGACTTTTAGTGTTTCGCCAGATAAGGGGAAATTGTCCGTCCCCCGATACTGGTTAAAGCGGGATAATTCAGAGTCGGTGATATAGGTAGACATCAGTTGGTTGATACCCAGTAACAAGGTGTCAATTTCTGTTTGTAGTTGCTGTGGCTTAACATTCTCGTTGGCAACAAACTTAATATTATAAGTCGTGCCCATAGTAGGACCGCTAAGATGTACTTCCGCTGGTGGCTGGGGAGTGCATGCACTCAATACAAAAAACGCTGTGCTAATTAGCAGAAAGTAGTGCATTTGTTTGATCACAATAATTTTAACTCTCAGAAATGGAAAAGAAGCCGAAGCTCCTTTGATATCTAATACTAAAGACTATTTACCTTTTTGTGGTTACTTGCTTTTCTGGCAAGGCTGGCCTGGATTTTGAGCACGGAATGTATAGCCATACCTGAGTACTCAAAATTGGAGCGTAACGCAGCCAGAGAGGCTAGTAGCCTCAAAAATTAGCCGCCAAAATCATCCAGCATGATATTCTCATCTTCTACGCCCATTTCCTTGAGCATATTTATTACTGCTGCGTTCATCATCGGTGGACCACACATGTAGAACTCACAGTCTTCTGGTGCGGGGTGATCTTTAAGATAGTTCTCCAGCAATACATTGTGAATAAAACCTGTGTCACCTTCCCACTTATCTTCCGGCTGAGGATCAGACAAAGCAACATGCCATTCAAAGTTGTCGTTTTCTTTTTGCAGCATATCGAAATCTTCTACGTAGAACATTTCACGCAAAGAACGGGCACCATACCAGAAAGTAATTTTGCGTTCGGTATTAATACGACGAAGTTGATCGAAGATATGTGAACGCATAGGCGCCATACCGGCACCACCACCTACAAAGACCATTTCTGCTTCTGACTCTTTGGCGAAAAACTCACCAAATGGTCCTGAGATTGTCGCCTTGTCGCCTTCTTTGAGGCTCCAAATATAAGAGGACATCTTGCCAGCAGGCAGGGTGAGGTTATTTGGCGGTGGCGTAGCGATACGCACGTTGAGTAAAATAATCCCTGCTTCTTCCGGGTAATTGGCCATGGAGTAGGCACGGATCGTTTCATCCTCTACCTTAGACTCAATCTTGAAGAATCCGAAGCGCTCCCAATCGGGCTTATACTCATCAGGAATATCAAAATCTTGATATTTGATATGATGAGGCGGAGCCTCAATTTGGATATATCCACCGGCACGAAACGGTACACTTTCTCCGTCAGGTACTTGTAGCTTAAGTTCTTTGATAAAGGTGGCTTTGTTATCGTTGGAGATAACCGCGCAATCCCATTTTTTGATACCAAAGACGTCTTCTGGTAACTGGATATCCATGTCTTGCTTGATAGCGACCTGACAGGATAAACGGCAACCTGCTTTCGCGTCGCGCTTGCTTACATGATCAAGCTCGGTAGGCAAAATCTCTCCGCCACCAGACATGATGTTTACCCGACATTGACCACAAGAACCCCCACCACCACAGGCTGAAGAGACAAAAATCCCTGAATTAGCCAAAGCACCGAGTAGTTTGTCACCAGGTTGGGCAGTGATCGCCTTATCAGGGTCACCATTGATTGAAATTGTTACTTCGCCTTCTGGCACTAGCTTTGATTTGGCAAACATAATAATGAACACTAAGGCCAGTACTATGGCGATAAACATACCCACACCAAGATATATGTCTAACATTGATACACTCCTAACTGGTCTTGATTAAATTGATACGCCGGAGAATGACTGGAAGCCCAGTGCCATCAATCCAGCAATCATAAATACGGAAGCCAAACCACGCATGCCTTCAGGCATGTCTGCGTACTTAAGCTTTTCACGCACCGCGGCAAGCAAGGTAACGGCTATTGCCCAACCCACGCCACTACCGGTTCCATAAACAATACTTTCGGTAAAGGAATAGTCCCGCTGCACCGCAAAGGCTACACCACCAAAAATGGCGCAGTTAACCGTGATAAGCGGCAAGAAAATACCTAATGCGTTGTACAAAACCGGGAAAAACTTATCCAAAGCCATTTCCAGAATTTGCACCAGAGCTGCAATTACTCCGATAAAGGTCAAAAATTGCAAGAAGCTCAAATCCGAATCCGGGAATCCGGCCCATTCAAGTGCCCCAGGAGCCAGGATATTGGCATATACCAGTTGGTTAACAGGTACTGAGATAGCCAACACCACGATGACGGCAACACCCAAGCCCATAGCAGTTTTAACCTTTTTTGATACAGCCAAAAAGGTACACATGCCTAGGAAGTAAAACAGCGCCATATTTTCTAAAAAGATGGAGCGAACAAATAAACTCAAATAATGTTCCATGATATTACTCCTTAGGCTCGACTTGTTCGGGTTTAATGGTTCGGATAAACCAGATCAAACCACCAATTAAGAAGAACGAGCTGAACGGTAAAATTAGCAAGCCATTTCCTTGATACCAACCGCCATTTTGTATTAAGGGCATAATTTCAAAGCCCAGAATGGTGCCAAAACCTAATAGCTCTTTCACCGTACCAATCACAATCAATACGAAGGAGTAGCCTAAGCCATTACCAATTCCGTCTAAAAAGCTCAGCATAGGTGGGCTCTTCATGGCATAGGCCTCTGCTCTACCCATTACGATACAGTTGGTAATGATTAAACCAACAAACACCGAGAGCTGTTTCGATATCTCGTAGGAATAAGCCTTAAGGACTTGATCCACCACGATCACCAAGGAGGCGATGATAGTCATTTGCACAATTATCCGCACACTTGATGGGATTTGGTGACGTATCAATGATATAAATAGATTAGAAAAACCGGTTACTGCAGTCAGTGCTATTGACATAACCAACGCAGTTTCTAATTTTGTGGTCACTGCTAAGGCTGAGCATACGCCCAGAATTTGCAGTGCAATTGGGTTATTGTCCAGGATCGGCCCAAACAATACCTTTTTCATTTCTTTAACATCAGCCATTGTTCAAGTCTCTCACGATTTCCAGGGTTGTTTTTTAAGGTAAGGGCCAAAGCCGTTCTCACCCAACCAATAGTCCAGGGTATTTTGCACCCCATTGCTGGTTAAGGTTGCGCCGGATAAAGCGTCAACAGCATAAAGGTCGTCAGCAGCGGCGCCTTTTTTCACTTTAATCGCTATCTCACCGTCTTTGAACAGCCTTTTGCCACTCCACAGCGCCTTCCACTTGGGGTTTTGCACTTCGCCGCCTAGCCCTGGGGTTTCTTTGTGATCGTAATAAACCAGCTCACGAACCGTATTACCGTCGTTGTCGATAGCTAACATGCCGTACATCAGATTCCACAGACCACTGCCATGGACCGGAAGAACGATGCGCGAAACAATGCCGCTGTCGTCTTTTATCAGATAGACACTGGCAACATTAGCCCGGCGCAAAATGCCGGCTGTATCGGGCTTAGGTTTGATGCTTTGCTGGGGGTCACGAGCGGCTTTATACATATCGAAACCTGCTTCTTTTTCGACGTACTGGCCACTCGCCAAGTCAACAAACTTTTCCTCTACCAACCTAGCGTAAGTACCGGTAATATCGCCGCCGGCGTCTTGCAACAGTCCGGCGGCCTCAAGGATATTGGTTTGCTTATCGAGTAATGCGTTCGCATTTTGCAGTGAACGAAGGCCGACTGCAGCGGTAGACACAATGATCGAACACACAAAACAGACGGCAACAACAACACCAACTGTTTTTCCTAATGTTTCTTTTTTAGCCGACACGGGCAATCCTCCGCTTAATATTGCTCTGAGCTACAAAGTAGTCGAACAAAGGTGCCCATAAGTTGGCAAACAAAATGGCTAACATCATACCCTCGGGGAAGGCTGGGTTAAGTACCCGAATTAATACACACATTAGACCAATTAGGAAACCATAGGCCCATTTCCCGGTGTTAGTAAACGATGCAGACACCGGATCGGTAGCCATAAAGAACATACCGAAGGCAAAACCACCGGTAACCAGATGCCAATACCAGGGCATGGCGAACATCGCGTTGGTATCACTGCCGATCACGTTTAATAAGGTACTGAACACCACACCGCCAAGCAGCACACCCAGCACAATTCGCCAAGACGCAATACGCAGGTAGATGATAAACAAACCGCCGAGCAATAGTGCGAGAGTAGACACTTCACCTACTGAGCCCTGAATGTTGCCGAAGAAGGCATCCCACCAGTCTGAATTTATGCTCCAGTCAGTGATATTGCCTGCGGATGCCTTGCTGAGCCAGGTCGCGCCAGAATAACCATCGGCCGCTGTCCAGATTGCATCACCGGAAATTTGCGCCGGATAGGCAAAATATAAAAACGCCCGACCCGATAGAGCCGGATTTAGGAAGTTACGCCCGGTTCCGCCAAATATTTCTTTTGCTATTACAATACCGAAGGTAATGCCCAGGGCTGCTTGCCAAAGAGGTATCGTAGCCGGCAAGGTAAGAGCAAACAAAACAGAGGTTACAAAAAAACCTTCGTTTATTTCATGCTTACGTACGGTGGAAAATAACACCTCCCAAAAAGCACCTACAATAAAGACAACAGCGTAAATAGGCACAAAAAAACACGCGCCGTATAGGAGCATGGCTATACCAGTTGTGCTATCAACACCAATTTGCCCACCCAAGGTGGCAAACAAAGTGGCTTGCCACATATCTGGCAGCGTTCCGCCGCCGCTAAGGATGGCGCCGTGGGCTTGTTGACCAATGTTATACATACCGTAAAACATGGCCGGGAAGGTTGCCATCCACACCAAAATCATGATGCGTTTAAGGTCAATACTGTCTTTTACATGGGTGCCGGTCTTGTTTACCGTGCCTGGCGTATAAAAAATCGTTGCGGCTGCTTCGTACAGGGCATACCACGTTTCGTACTTTCCACCCGGTTCAAAATCGGGTTCAATTTTCTCTAAATATGCTTTTAAGCCCATGACTTAACCCTCCTTCTCAATGGTGTCTAAACAATCACGCAAGATGGGACCATAGTTATACTTGCCTGGACAAACATAAGTACACAGGGCCAAATCTTCTTCGTCTAGCTCTAAACAGCCCAACGTCTGTGCGCCATCAGTGTCGCCAGAAATCATATCTCGCAACAGTAGTGTTGGCAGAATATCCAGCGGCATGATCCGTTCATAGTTACCAATTGGCACCATAGAACGATCAGAACCATTGGTGGTGGTGGTCATGTTAAACAATTTTTTGGGGTTTAAATGTGCCAAATAGGCTCTGGTCACAGAATGCTGGCTGACACCCGGTTTGATCCAGCCAAAAAATTCTTTTTCACGTCCTTCCCTGAGCACAGAAACCTGACTGTGGTAACGGCCTAAGTAGCCATGTACACCATGAGAATCGCTGCCTTGCAGTACTGAGCCAGAAATAATCCTTAGCTCTCCTTCGTGTGTTTCACCGGCACAAAGCTCTGAGGTCTGTGCACCTAACACGGAGCGGATCAAACGTGGATTTTTCACTTCAGGACCGGCCAAGGCAATTACCCGACGGATATCTATTTCACCAGTGGTGAAGAGAGCACCGACCGCAATTACATCTTGATAGCCAATATGCCAAACCAATTTCTTGGCACCCACGGCATCGAGGTGATGGATATGGGTTCCAACTAAACCTGCTGGGTGAGGTCCGGAAAATTCATTAACTTCTACGCTAATATCACCCGTGGCAACCTCTGCCCCAGGAGCTTTACTGACGAACAGTTTGCCATCGGTAAGGCGTGAAATAACGCTTAAGCCGTTGACAAAATCTTCGCTACGCTCGGCAATAATTAATTGGGGATCGGCCGCCAATGGGTTGCTATCCATGGCACTGACGAAGATCGAATGAGGTTTGCTGCCAATCGCAGGGATTTTGCTAAACGGACGGGTTCTTAACGCCGTCCACAAGCCAGATTCAACTAGATTTTGCTGAACACTTTCAGCTGACAGAGTTGGCAATTCAGCAGCGGTATATTTTGCAAACGTCTGGCTGTCATTGCCTTCCACTTGAATAACCACAGATTGCAAAACACGTTTTGCTCCACGATTAACTTCAATAACAGTTCCTGCAGCCGGCGCAGTAAACATAACACCGGGATTTTTCTTGTCTTCAAAAAGCGCCTGGCCTTTTTTAACCTTGTCGTCTACCTGCACATGCATGGTAGGACGCATCCCAATATATTCTTCACCCAAGACTGCAACCCTTGTTACCGTAGGTCCGTCATGGATTTGTTGTTGTGGTGTCCCCTCAATCGGGAGATCTAAACCCTTTTTGATTTTTATCATACGCAATAGCACTACTCTACAGTCAATACACATCACGATTAGATTTTGGCCGCCACTTCTCAATGGAAAGCCAAACAGCAAAAACCCAGTCGTAATGAGTATTATTGATGTTATTTACAAGCATCTTGCTCGACCTTGGCAACGTTTCAGTTCCGCTGGTTCGCTAACACGCTTGAAATACCCCTAGTAAGGCAACCAATATTATTGCCTTACTAAACTCACGAATTTTAGCATTAACAATGTGGGTTCTGCCATGCAAATTGTTGTTTAAGCACCTTTTAACCACTTTTCGTACAAAAATAGTTCGTCCGTTGTGGTCAAACACTCTAAGTAAGGTAGCCCAAAATTCGTCAATTAAAAAACCGCCACGAGAGCGGTTTAAAAATATGACCTATAAATCCCTTGTGGCTACTCACTCTGAATTAGAAGTGCCTACCAGTCGGCGAGAGTTTCTGACTCTGCATCGTAGTCAACACCTGTCACATCGAATCCAAATAATTTCAGAAACTCATGGTGATAACCGGCGTAATCGCTCAGCTCATGGAAGTTTTCCTGAGTGACTTGATCCCACAAGGCCTTGATTTTGGCCTGCGTGGCTTGGTTAGTTTCCTTGTTATTCATATATAAACGACCCAGTTCATCTACTTCTGGCTGGGCCTTAGTCAACTTGTCGGTGAACAGCTCAACTATTTGCTCTATACAGCCTTGGTGGGTCCCTTCTTCTTTCATCACCTTATAAATCAAGGAAATATACAACGGCATTACAGGGATGGCTGAACTAGCTTGGGTTACCAATGCTTTTAAAGACGATACATAAGCCTGAACGTTCTTATTTTTCTTACCTTGCACAATTGCTGCAGCGGCTCGATCCAAGTCTTCTTTTGCTTTGCCAATCGTCGCTTGACCGTAGATAGGCCAGGTTAGCTCCTTGCCAACATAGGTATAAGCGGTAGTTTTACAGCCATCGGCTAGCAAGTCAGCTTTGTCCAACGCATCTAACCACAATTCCCAATCTTCCCCACCCATTACTTTTATGGTTTGAGCAATATCATCTTCGTTGGCAGGCTCTAAGGCAATTTCGTGGATTTGATCTTTATCCGTATCGTAAGTCTTAGTTTTGTAGGCCTGTCCAATCGGTTTTAAGGTCGACTTATAGACTTCACCGGTTTCAGGATCGGTACGGCGAGGAGAAGCCAGACTGTAGATCACCAAATCAACTTTGCCCATATCGGCTTTAAGGGTGTCGATAACCTGAGCTTTAAGCTCGTTAGAAAATGCATCACCATTTAAGGTCTTGGCATACAGGCCTGCGTCTTTCGCTTTAGCATGGAAACCTGCGGTGTTGTACCAGCCCGCGGTTCCTGTCTTGCGCTCAGACGGGGCTTTTTCAAAACAAATGCCAAGGGTATTTGCACCGTAACCAAAGGCAGAAACAATCCTCGATGCAAGGCCATAGCCGGTTGAACTGCCGATAACCAAAACATTTTTCGGACCAGCAGTTAATTCTCCTTGAGCTTTTACATAGTCAATTTGCTGTTGCACGTTGGTAGCACAGCCTACTGGATGGGCATTGGTACAGATAAATCCACGAATTTTAGGCTTGATAAGCATAGTTTTTCTTCCTGATAACAAAATTGCAGCCATTGTAAGGGCAATAGCGAAATTAACAACTCTGAGCAGATGGGGAAAAGTCAGATTTGTGTCTTAGCTTG
>JAWUXW010000066.1:0-14731 GCA_034111125.1 Paraglaciecola sp. | reverse complement strand
GCGGGAGGAAAGGGCAGTCGCTTATGTGAACTTACCCAGTCTCGGGCAAAGCCAGCCTTACATTTTGGCGGCAAGTTTAGTGTAATAGACTTTCCACTTTCAAATAGCGAGAATTCCGGTATTCGACAAATAGCCGTGATGACTCAATACAAAGCCTATTCATTGATCCGACATCTGGCCAGAGGTTGGGGCCATCTGAATCGGGATCTTGGGGAGTTTGTCGAGTTATTGCCCGCGTCTCAACAGTATTCGTCAAGCTGGTATGAAGGAACGGCAGATGCTCTATATCAGAATATCGAATTTATTCGCGAGCACGCACCAAAGTATGTCGTCGTTCTGGCTGGTGACCACATTTACAAGATGGATTACGGAGACATGCTGGTTGAGCATGTGCAAACCGGGGCCGATATGACAGTGTCCTGCATCGAAGTGCCAATACCGGACGCTGCAGGATCCTTCGGTGTAATGTGTGTTGATGATCACAACCGCATCACCGATTTTCATGAAAAACCTGATGAACCTTGTCCGCTGGATGATAAACCGGGTTTTACTTTGGCATCGATGGGAAACTATGTGTTTAACACCGAATTTTTGATTGAACGGTTGCTAGCAGACGCCCAAAATCCTCAATCAGAACATGACATCGGTAAAGACATAATTCCCGCAGCCATAGGAAATAACCAAATACATGCCTTTAGGTATGGTGATTGTGAAAATAACGAGCAGCCTTATTGGCGCGATGTGGGCACTCTGGACTCGTTCTGGCAGGCCAATATGGATCTAGTGGCCGTGACACCAAAGCTCAATATATATGATAAAGATTGGCCAATCTGGACTCACCAGCAACAGTCTCCCCCAGCCAAGTTTGTGTTTAATGATGAAGATCGTCGAGGCTTTGCGGTTGATTCATCCATAGCCGGTGGCTGCATTGTTTCCGGCGCTGAAGTCAGCAATTCCTTATTATTTTCGGACGTGCATGTGGGCTCTTACAGTCGGGTTCATCAAGCTGTTGTTTTACCTCAAGTGAATATAGGCCGCCATGTGAAAATCAATCGCGCGATTATAGACAGTGGCTGTAAAATTCCAGATGGTATGGAGATAGGTATAGATCAGGATCAGGACATGGCCAGAGGATTTCGGGTCAGCAAAGATGGGATAGTATTGATAACCAGGGATATGCTGAGCCAACGGGCACCGAAAATGGAAGTTTTACAACAGACCAAGCCGATTAAAATGTCGGCGTGATACAACAAAAACTTGGGATAAACATGGTCTTGTATCTAGTTTCGCCCATATTCTTCGTGAGAGGTTACCCAATCTAAGGAAGAGATGGCACAGGCTAAAGATATTTCTCCTGCCAACACCACTGATGCTACTATTTCTGCAAATTTTCTTACCTTGTTAGTGCCAAAGCAATCGAGCATTTCCAGGCACTCTCGCTGAGTGCTTAGCCCTGTGCCGCCACCACAGGTCGCGACAATGAGTGCCGGGATGGTTAATGATAGGTACAAGTCGCCATTTTTATCGACTTCTGAATACAAAATGGCCGCCGAAGATTCTGACACATTGGCGACATCCTGGCCGGTGGCAATAAACATGGCGGTAATACCATTGGCAGAATGCAGGCCAGTATTCGTTGTTCCGGCCAAAAATGACCCTACCGCTGAGACCCGGCCATGAAAATCGATTTGTTTGGGCTCCACACGCATGACCCGGCGCAGATCCTCCTTGCTGATGGTTGCTTCTGCGGTGACTCTTTTCCCTCTGGTACGCATGATGTTGATTTGGGAACTCTTCTTGTCGGTTGCAAGGTTAGACTCCAAAAAGAAGTTTTTGACGCCCTGATAACGAGCCAGAATCCAGCTGCACGCGACAAATGTTGCCCGCCCAACCATATTCTGACCAGCCGCGTCGCCAGTGGTGAAATTGAATCGTAGATAGGCAAACTTATTGGATAGAATATGATCAATATAGCTAAGGCTAACGTGGGGATCACTGGCATCGGCCTCTTGTTTGATCTGCTCAAAGTGTTGGTCCAGCCACACGACAAAGTCCCGAGCTTGCCTGGCGTTGTCGAATATAAACACCGGGGCACGCTGCATACCGTCACCGACTACTGTGGCGGTAACTCCCCCATTCATATTGAGTAATTTCATACCTCGATTGTATGAGGCTACTAGTGTGCCTTCTGTGGTTGCCATTGGGATAAGAAAGTCTCCCTGAGCATGTTCGCCATTGACCTTTATGGGCCCGGCTATGCCGATAGGCACCTGGGCCGCGCCGACGAAATGCTCAATATTGCCTTTAATAGCCTTGGTGTCGAGGGTGTAATTAAATACGGTCTTTGGCGACGCCCCGGTAATTTTATGCACATAGTCCTGCCTTGCACCGATAATCTTAGGGTTTAAATCATCACCGGGCGTGCGGGGAAGGCCCTCATCGTCCGCGGTCTCATCCTTAATTTCATCTTGAACATTTAGGTGCAGACTAGCAAAGGGGTCGGCAACTAGGTGCATGTCCAGAGTGAGAGGGCTTGCAGAAGTAGGAGAAAGGTCGGTAATACAAAAATCCAGCTCAGCACCCAAAGAAAAGCCTATCCCCGCTGACAATTCAAGCTGTTCCAGGGATATCTTAAATTTGTCACCGGTGGACAGAAAAATACTCTGTGGAGAGATCGTATTGTTGTTGATGGAAAGGGATGTTACCCGGCGCAGTACGGCATCCTTTAACCTATTTTTTAAACGGAAATGAAGTCCATCCGGGTCACAGCGCAAACTACCAATAGTGTAAAGCTGCTTAATCATTAATTCAGGCATATGCATAGTTTTGGTACCCTTATATTTTTCAAAGGAAAAGCAAGGTAGGACACAAGCAGATAATTGTTTAATTTTTGCTTTCTGACTAATGTTTATGCCTCAGGACAGGACAGGAGGTATTGATTAGGATCAAGCTTAAGCTTAAGCATAAATCTATTCGAAAGAGCAGTGGGTATCCCTAATCCGTTATTTTTTAACAAAGCGTATGGCTTCAATTTCAGTCCGATAAAACGGGAAATCATCATTGCTAGTAAAGAAGTTGCCCGCTTTCACGTGGGTGGGCAGGGGAAAGCCTTCAAAGCCAGCAAAATTTGACAGGTAGCCACCAAAAGCTTGCAGTTGATAAGTTTTTTCGGGTTGGCGTTAGACCAGCAAAGGAACGAGACCGTAAGAGGTTGACCATCTGCGGCCACGCTTATATCAATGCTTTGGCTGAGTTGTTTATGGTTGACTGTTGCTCTGGCGTTGTTGTCATCTATGGCCTCCCAGCACACCATTTTGTGGCAACAAGGATGTGGGCGTCCAGAAACACGCTTCGGCCACCATTCGGCCAAAGGCGGCTCTTGCATGATCATGTCATCCTGCTATGCGTAGGATGGAAAGGTAAGCAAACAACCAAAATTTTGTCCATGAATCTCCCTTGATGAAACCATCAGAGCGGTAAACGGTGTATATACCCTCGTCAGTTCTGACTTTCCATATAAAACCCAGTGGCGAGGCAAGCAATTGGTGGCCAGTCATGGGCTGATAATTGGACTGTCTAACGTGCCAAGGCTCAAGTGCCCGTTCATCCAAATTTGTGCGATTTTACGTAAAGGCGTACCCGGTTGAATTGCAAAAATAAAAAAACGACGGGCGGCAGAGGGCAAATTCGTGACCATCTCAGGGGAGAATAATGCAGGTTCATCCTCTGCATTAGATACTAACCTTTGCCAGTTATGGGCTATTTTTCGTGCTTCATAATAATGCCAAAATCGCAGGTACAGTAGGCCTAGTAGTATGATGATGGAAATGTTTAATAATATAGTCACCCTTTTTTACCTCGCTGAGTAAAAGCGGCTTCACTTTGTCTCATCTTCTGCAGCTTGGTTTTTATCAATATGCACTTTGAGGTTAGCAAAATTAGTGAGTTTGTCTTTCATGCGCTGGGAGTAGGTAATGAAGTTGGTCAAGGCTCCGGCGTCAACTCTGCTGGGGTCGAGCAACATTATCAACAAGTCACGATTGGCAGAATCAATATAATGTTGCAAGTCCTTGGCTTTTATCTTGACGTTAATAGCTTGTTCCTCACTAATCGCACTGTAAATGTCATCAAAAAAGCTCAGGGTTTGGCTGGACAGTTCTCTAACCATAAAAAGCACATCACTTTTTAGCTCAATATATTGCCTGTTCATCGCCCTCTTGGATTCAAACAGGTCATTAATCGAATCATGGATCTGGAACAAATAGTCAAATTGCGTAATCTGCTTAATTAAATTTTTTGAGTCGTTTTTTCCCCTGAGCAGCGAGACGACTTTTGAGAAATAGTTAATGTACTCCTTTTTAACAAAATTAATGTAGTCAAGGCGCTTTTCGGCGGCGTCAAAGACCCCTTGGTAGTTGGTTTCTATGCTTAAGGTCACACTATTGTAGTTTTCCTGCAAAAAGAAAAATAAGTCTGCTGTGCCCTTGTCCAACTTGGATTTTACCGTTTCAAAATCTTCATTTTCGTCAAAAACTGCCAATTCAAGACGGGTGAAATCCATTTTCCCCTCTCCCATGATCAGATCAACAAATCGGGTAAAGGGATTAATGGCAAGGGTGAAAATCAGGCTGGTAGCCAGATTAAACACCAAATGGATACTGGCCAGGGCAATTGCTGGATCCATTTTAATGGTGCTCAGATGGTGGCCGAAAATCAATAATATGGGCGTGAAGATGATCACCCCACCGGTATTAAACAGAAAGTGGCTTAAAGCCGCCTTTTTGGCCGCAATATCCATATTGAAAACCGCGATAAATGCAGTCGCGGTGGTACCAATATTGGCCCCCATAATAATGGGAACGGCATTTTCCAAACCTAATAGTCCTTGCTGAGTAAATACGATGGCAAGTCCGGTGGTCACTGAACTTGATTGCACTATGGCAGTAAATAAACAGCCGAAAAGTATCGCGTAAAAGGGATTTTGTGGTTGGCTCAGTATCTTCATCAGGCTTTCGTTAGCCTGCAAAGGCTCGAGGGATGAAGCAATTAAATTAAGGCTAAAAAACACGAAGCCAAAATAAAAAATGGTTTTGCCAAAGATACTTAAACGATTGCGAATAATTGATAAAAAGAAGCCAATGATAATTAAAAATGGCGCAAAGTTGGTCAGTTTAAACGCCACCAGTTGGGCGGTGATGGTGGTGCCGATGTTACTGCCAAAAATGATCCCCACACTGTGCTTAAAAGACAATACCCCGGCGTTCACCAGGCTAATGCTGATCACTGAAGTTGCCGAGCTAGATTGGATCACCGCCGTTACCACCGCGCCTATTAACACTCCTACCAAGGGCCACTTAGTGGCATTGCTAAGGAATTTGCGAAAGTGCTCCCCGGAAATTTGTTCTATTTCTTTCGAAAAATTTTCCAAGCCAAAAACAAACAATACGATGGCGGTTAGACCAGCCATCAAAATCGATAAGTTTTCCATTTTACGCTAACACCCTAGTCGCATTTATATTATGTGGCTAGTGCAAGCGTCTAATATCAGACAAAAGGTGAATGGGGCGTAAGGAGGTCAAATTTATGCTCTTGTTACAACTAAGTTTGGTTATTGTAGGCATCTTGGGTGGCCCTAAAACTGATATGTATCAACAAACTACTCATCACCCAGTCCACAATAATGGGCAATCTTTCCAATCAATCGGTGCTTGATAAGCACTGCGTACCGGTAGCAAAAAAAGAGGAGCAAAATATGGTCTCGATCAAGAGAGTGGTTCTTGATGTTTTAAAGCCCCACGAACCCAATGTGCTGGAGTTGTCTGCTGCCATTGCTGAACTAGGTGAAGATTATTGGGTGCGATTGACGGTTGTTGAGCTGGATAAAAATACCGAAACTTTGCAACTTGAGGTCGCAGGGAAGGACTTAGATTTCCCCTTGATTGAGTCTACGCTAAAGGAGATGGGGGCATCGTTGCACAGTATTGATGAGGTTGAAGCACAGAATGTAAGTATCAGCGAGTCACAGTGAAGAGGCAACTATGAGTCTATTTCTGCAGGCTAAATTTCTGTTTGGGCTGAGCAACAGCGGTGAGATTATGCGCCGCTACTTTGTGGTAAATGGTTTCGATGGGGCTCTGACTATGTTGGGTTTAATAGTTGGTTTTTTGTTTACTGCCCCGGATGATTTGACTGTGGTGATAAATGTCTGTTTAGCTGCCGCGATTGCACTGGGCATGAGCGGCCTGAGCAGTGCCTATGTGAGTGAGTCAGCGGAGCGACAGCATGCCCTTAGTAGTTTGGAAGATGCGATGGTACGTGATCTTCAGGATAGCGCTCATGGCAAGGCAGCCAGATGGACACCATTTTTAGTCGCATTAGTTAATGGTCTTGCCCCACTGCTAATATCTTTGTTGATCCTCAGCCCTCTGTGGTTTTCCAATACAGGTGTCTGCTTACCTCTTCCTGCACTTATTTGCGCCATTATTATTGCCATGTTACTGATCTTTTTACTTGGGGTATTTCTCGGCAACGTAGCGGGAATATCCTGGTTACGCAGTGGCATTGAAACCCTACTACTTGCCGCGGCAACCGCCACACTTATCTACCTATTTACAGGCCCATAATATGCCAAAGGGTAACTGGTACAATTTGCATGCTAGCGAGGTATTACAGCGCTTTAAAACTTCAGACCAGGGCCTCAATAGCGGTGAAGCGAAAAAGCGTTTAGCGCAATATGGCGAAAATACAATCCCGCAAAAAATCAGTCGTTCCTTGCTTAGCCTATTGCTGGCTCAGTTTAGTGACTTTATGATTATTGTGCTGCTACTGGCAGCGATAATTTCAGGGCTAATTGGCGAGTTGCAAGACACCCTGGCTATTTTATTTATTGTAGTGGTGAATGGCATTATTGGTGCGAGCCAGGAGTTTAGGGCGCAGCGAGCGGTAGAGGCACTTCGCGGGATGTCCGCGCCTCAGGCCAGGGTAGTGCGAGACACCCGAGCTGTCATCTTAAGCGCTAGTCAACTGGTACCTGGTGATATCGTCTTGTTGGAAGCGGGTGATATTGTCCCAGCTGATATGCGCTTGTTCGAAACTCAAGCCTTGCTGGTGGATGAGTCGGCCTTAACCGGTGAATCTCAGGATGTAGATAAACAGTCCGACAAACTCGACGCCGGTGATTTAGCCATTGGCGACCGTCAAAACATGCTGTTTAAAAATAGCCTGGTCTCTCGGGGCGCAGGTAAAGGTGTGGTCGTGACGACAGGAAGCAAAACTGAGATCGGGCGAATTGCCCAGTTATTGCAAATACAACCTAATGTTAAGACCCCACTTCAACAACGTTTAAGTGTATTTGGTCGCTACCTTGCTGTAGCCGTATTATTTATTTGCGCGCTGATCTTTGGCGCGGGATTACTGCAAGGGCAGCCAACGTTGCTCATGTTGTTAACGGCCATCAGTCTGGCTGTGGCCGCAATACCTGAAGCCTTGCCTGCGGTGATCACGATTTCTCTGGCATTGGGCGCTCGCAAACTGATTTTACATCAGGCCCTGGTGCGCAATCTGCCTGCAGTCGAAACACTCGGTTCGGTGACCTATATCTGTACTGACAAAACCGGGACCTTAACGCAAAATAAGATGCATGTGGAATGTATTTACACGCTGGAAGAGGGGCGTTCGTCTTTGTCCACAGATCAACAAAATTTTAGTCAAGATCTGGCGCAAGAATTCGGCCAGGCAATGGCATTGAGCAATGATGTGCTGGAAATTGAGGGTAGCGCTCAGGGAGAGGCTACAGAGCTTGCCTTGTATACTGCAGCGCTAAATGCGGGTTTTTTCAAAGCAACCTTACAGCAAACTATGCCCAGAGTAGCGCTTATCCCTTTTGACAGTGAGCGCAAGCAAATGACCACCCTGCATCAAACTGAAAGGGGAGTCGTTGCCTACGTAAAAGGTGCGCCTGAAAACGTGCTGGCACAATGCGTTGGTGCCGAGGGAAAGGGGGGTGCTTTGACATTCGAACAAGACCGGGTGTTGGCCGAATCAGCGGCGCTGGCGGATAAAGGTTACCGGGTACTTGCGCTGGCCAAGCGTGAGTTGCAGGTCCTGCCACAAACCGTCGAGGCTAAAGATATTGAAAAGGGCCTAACGCTTTTAGGGCTGGTGGCCCTAATCGACCCGCCGCGCCCAGAAGTGCAACAAGCGGTGGCTGATTGCCTGCTTGCGGGGATTACTCCGGTCATGATCACCGGCGATCATCCAGGAACAGCTATGGCGATAGCACGGCGTCTGGGAATTGCCAGTGAAGCTCAGCAACTGCTCAGTGGCAGGCAGCTTGAACAGTATTCCCAACAAGAGTTTGCTGACAGGGTCGCATCACTTCGTGTTTATGCAAGGGTCAGCCCTGAGCAAAAGTTAGAGATCGTCAAAGCCCTGCAAGCCCTTGGTGAGTTTGTCGCCATGACCGGTGATGGCGTGAATGATGCGCCTGCGTTGAAACGGGCCAATATTGGTGTGGCCATGGGTAAAAATGGCACAGACGTGGCCCGACAGGCTGCAGATATGGTGCTGTTGGACGATGATTTTGCCACTATTGTTTGCGCCGTAAAGGCGGGGCGACGGATTTTTGATAACATTCACAAGTTTATCAAGGATACCATGAGTTCTAATTCTGGGGAGATATGGACCTTATTTTTGGCGCCGTTTTTTGCTCTTCCCATCCCTCTACTACCTATCCATATTTTATGGATCAACCTAGTTACCGATGGATTGCCCGGCCTGGCTTTCAGTGCCGAACCGGCTGAGCCCGGGCTTATGCGTCGTGCGCCAAGGCCGCCCCAGGAAAACATTTTTGCCCACGGGACCTGGCAACATATTCTGTGGATTGGCTTGTTTGTCGCTGCACTGTCTCTGGGCAGTATGGCCTGGGCGCTGTCCCGAGGAGTGGAATACTGGCAGACCATCGTTTTTACCGTACTGACCGTCTCCCAGTTATTTCATTCACTAGCGGTGCGCAGTGAGCGGGCGTCGCTATTGCACATTGGCATTTTCAGTAATCGGCCAATGATCTGCGCACTTGCCCTAATGTTTTTATTGCAAATGGCGGTGATTTACTTGCCTGCCTTAAACCGTGTTTTTCATACCCAAGCCTTGCCCCTGTTTGACCTCTTGGTTTGTCTGGGACTTTCTTCACTGGTGTTGGTGGCGGTCGAACTAGAAAAATACTTATCACGTAAAGGGCTTATATATCCCCAGCGTCAATGATTAAAAACCCCACTTTTTGACCCTTAAACTTGATGCAGGTCAACTCTCAAAATAGGCTAGGAGATAGACTTTTGTTTTCAATTCTCTGAGTAACTTGTTGTCCAAACTGGATCTTAGCCAAATGAATATTCCGATTATCAACAAAACCCCAGACAGTCAAAGTCACCCCCCAAACTTAAGGCATTATCAACAAAGTTATGAAAACTTTGACTGGCGTTACGCCAAACAACAGATAAAAGGCTATCTGCACGGTATTAACATTGGCTATGAGGCGGTGGATAGACATATTGAGGAGGGCTACGGTGAGCAGTTGGCCTTGATTTTTCTGGGTAAAAAAGGCCAAAGAGAAACCTACTCCTACGGGCAGCTGCAACAACAAAGCAATCGTTTCGCCAATTTTCTGACAGCCATTGGAGTTCAAAAAGGCCACCTATTATGTAGTCTGTCTGAGCGCAATCCAACACTGTACACGGCGATAATCGGCTGCTTTAAAGCAGGCGTGGTATTTAGCCCATTATTTTCGGCCTTTGGTCCGAAGCCAATTCGTTCACGAATGGAGATAGGTGGCGCCAGAGTGTTGCTCACTAGTGCTAAATTATATCGCAAGAAAGTGGCGGCATGGCGTCATGAATTAAGCAGTTTGCGCTACGTGTTGCTGTATGACTGTGAAGGTAATTGTCCTGATGACTGCATCGACATTGATGTTGCCCTTAACCAACAGAGTGAGCGTTATAAAATTTGTGCTACATCTGCCCATGATACGGCCCTATTGCACTTTACCAGCGGTACAACAGGCCAACCTAAAGGTGTTGTGCACGTTCATGAATCGGTGATTTACCACAAGTATTCCGGTTATTGCGCACTGGATATTCATGCAAATGATATTTACTGGTGTACCGCAGATCCTGGCTGGGTCACCGGCATATCGTATGGGGTCATTTCTCCCCTATGTAACCGTGCCACCTTGATTGTGGATAACGCAGAGTTCGATCCCTTGCGCTGGTATAGCATTATTGAACAGGAAAAGGTGAGCATCTGGTATACCGCGCCAACGGCCATACGCATGTTGATGAAATCTGGCAAGGAACTGATCGGCCAACACGATCTATCGTCCCTGCGTTTTATGGCCAGTGTCGGTGAACCCCTTAATCCAGAGGCGGTGCGGTGGAGCCAGGAAGTATTTGGCAAGCCATTTCATGACAATTGGTGGCAAACCGAAACCGGCGGCATTATGTTGGCAAACTTCGCCTCAGAAAAGGTTAAACCTGGCTCTATGGGCAGGCCGTTACCTGGCATTCAGGCGGGTATCGTGCAAGTAGATGAGCGGGGACGTGTGACCCAGCTAATGGGGGCCGGTGAAACCGGTGAGCTGGCCTTAAGACCTGGTTGGCCATCGATGTTTCGGAATTATTTACATGAGAATGGGCGATATCAGGATTGCTTTAAAGACGGTTGGTATCTGAGCGGTGATTTGGCCTATCAGGATGAAGACGGTTATTACTGGTTTGTGGGGCGCCGTTCGGATCTAATCAAGTCTTCTGGTCATTTAATTGGCCCATTTGAGGTGGAAAGTGCATTATTGGAACACCCCGCTGTGGCCGAAGCCGGCGTCATAGGAGTACCCGATCCGCTGGCAGGAGAGGTAGTCAAAGCCTTTGTTGCCTTGCAAGCGGGTTATGAGCAAAGTGACGAGTTACTTAAGATTTTGATGGCTCACGCGAGAGTTAAGTTGGGTGCTGCAATCGCACCAAGAGAGATTGTGGTTAAACATAACTTACCCAAAACCCGTAGTGGTAAAATCATGCGACGTCTGCTCAAGGCAAGGGAGCTTGGTTTAGCCGAAGGTGATATTTCAACTCTGGAAAGCGATGAAGATAGCCAAAGCGGGAAGGGTCGCGATGAGTATTGAAGACAGTAAATATCATACAGATAAACCCCATATGGATAAGTCACATCTGCATTATTTACTTAAGCAGATGCTGCGGATACGCCACTTTGAAGAAAAGTGCGCCCAGTTGTACACCGAGCAAAAAATACGTGGCTTTTTGCACCTTTACATAGGTGAAGAAGCGGTAGCTGTCGGCGTGATGCAGACGCTAAGTCCACAAGATGCGGTGTTGGCGACTTACCGCGAGCATGGACATGCCCTGGCCAGGGGACTGGATATGAACAAGGTCATGGCGGAGATGTTCGGCAAGGTCAGCGGCAGCAGCCGTGGGCGGGGTGGCTCCATGCACATCTTTGATAGTGAGCGACGTTTTTACGGTGGTAATGCCATCGTAGCCGGAGCTTTGCCTCTGGCGGTCGGCCTGGCGCTAGCCGACAAAATGCAAGGTAAAAAAAGCGTCACGGTTTGCTTTTTTGGTGAAGGCGCGGTGGCCGAGGGTGAGTTTCACGAGAGCCTTAATTTAGCCAAACTTTGGCAGTTACCGGTGTTGTTTGTCTGCGAGAACAATGGCTATGCGATGGGAACCGCCCTGGCAATTTCTGAGTCGGAACAACATGTCTATCTAAAAGCGCAAAGCTATGGGCTGCAAGCCCAGACGGTGGATGGCATGAACGTGGTGGATGTGGAAGCGGCGGCAAAGCAATATTGTGATGCAATTCGCAGAGGAGCCGGCCCTCATTTACTGGAGTGTAAGACCTACCGTTTTCGTGGCCATTCCATGTTTGATACCCAGCTCTACCGCTCTGCAGAAGAAGTTAAACAGTGGCAAGACAAGGGACCGATCGTGAAACTACAAACTTGGTTGCAGGCCAATAAGCTCCTAAGTTCACAACAGCTTCAGCAAATTGAGTCAGAGATAGAAGAAGAAATCGAAGGTGCAGTAGAGTTCGCCGAACAGGCTGAATTTGAAGCTGAATCTGACTTATGCTGGGCTTTGTATACGGAGAAGGAAGTATGAGCGCTGATACAGCAAATTCAAATAAGCCAGCTAAGCGCCAAGAGAATCCAAGCTTAACTTACCGGGAGGCGATGCGTCTGGCCATGGAAGAGGCCATGCTTGCAGATGAGCGAGTTTTCCTGATAGGGGAAGACGTAGGCAATTACGGTGGTTGTTATGCGGTATCCAAGGGATTATCTACTGAATTTGGTGCCCAACGTATTATCGATGCCCCCTTGTCAGAGTCGGGTTTTGTTGGTGCCGGGGTGGGGGCGGCAATAGGTGGTATGCGCCCCATTGTCGAGGTAATGACAGTCAATTTTAGCTTGCTGGCGTTAGATCAAATCGTTAATAACGCAGCCACCTTACGGCATATGTCGGGTGGTCAATTTAGCATTCCGTTGGTTATCCGAATGGCCACAGGGGCGGGCAAGCAACTGGCAGCTCAACACTCTCATAGTCTAGAAAATTGGTACGCCCACGTGCCTGGGATAAAGGTATTAGCACCCGCCACGGTGGCTGATGCCCGATATATGCTGGCAATGGCATTAGCTGATCCTGATCCGGTCATCTTGTTTGAGCATGTGATGTTGTATAACAACAGCGAAGCCCTTCCACAGCCTGAGGATTGCCCTGAGATGCACCAAGCCGCGCTCAGAGAAGAAGGGACGGATATCAGCCTGATCACCTACGGTGGCTCATTGGGCAAAACCCTACAAGCGGCGTCCATATTAGCCAAGCAAGGCATAAGTGCAGAGGTGATCGATCTGCGTTGCCTGCGGCCACTGGATACCGCCACTATTTTTTCCTCAGTAGAGAAAACCAAACGTGTATTGGTGGTAGATGAAGGCTGGCGCACTGGCAGTTTGGCGGGGGAAATCTGCGCCTTGATTGCCGAGCATTGTTTTTGGTCTCTCGACGCACCGCCACAAAGACTGTGCAGTATAGAAGTACCTATTCCCTATCCGCAGCATCTTGAACAGGCGGTCGTTCCAAAAGTTGAACAAATCGTTGCCATGGCCACTGAGTCGGTCGTTAAGCTGGATACTGCCCAATGAAGACCATAATGATGCCATCCTTTGGCGCCGATATGGCTAAGGGGGAAGTGGCCCAGTGGTTAGTTAAAGTGGGAGACCGGGTTAAAAAAGGCCAGATTATCGCCAGCATAGAAACCATGAAAGGCCTGATTGACATGGAAGTGTTTGACGATGGCGTGATCGAAGAGTTATTGGCAACTGAAGGAACGGAGCTGGAAGTGGGACAGCCCATTGCCGAACTTAGACTGGTGGAGGAGGCCATGGCCGAACCTGAGCCTGAACAGCAACTCGAGCCAGTGATGATTGGACAAGGGGAGGCGGAACCTGAACCTGTCTTACCTGAGCAAAAACAAAAACTCCTTAGCGACTTTCCTATAGAGTCGGATACACAACTCGCAAACACACTTGAATCCAACCGTAAGCAAGCCGCAGCAGAGCTGAAAATCTCTCCGGCTGCCCGTAGCAAAGCACAAAAATTGGGGCTGGACTGGGGTCAACTTCGTCAAGGACATGGCCCCGAGGGGGCGATTGTTTTGGCCGATATTGAAAACTTAGCTGACGATATCGCAAAACAGGCGATGCCAAGTATATCGGCTCAGGAAAAACTAAGCCCCGAACTCAGTATGCGCCAAGCCATTGCGAGGGTCGTCAGTCTGTCCAAGCGGGAGATCCCCCACTACTATTTGCAACTGGACATTGTGCTGGACAAGGCGCAAAGCTGGTTGACGGAGCATAATCAATCACTGCCGTCAGATAAACGGATATTGCTAAATGCCCTAATCTATACTGCTATCGCCCGTGCTTTGTTGAAGTTTCCCGATTTCAATGGTGTGTATCAGGACGGCCGATTTGAGGCGGCAAAATCCGTGCATCTGGGTAATGTCATCAACCTACATAAAGGGGGACTAGTGGTTGCAGCTATCCACAATGCCCAGCAAATTGCAGCGGCCGAGATGATGGAAAAATTGAAGGATCAGGTTATACGAGCCAGAGACGGGGGACTGCGTATGTCGGAGTTGCAGAGTGCGACTGTCACTGTTTCCAATCTTGGTGAAAGAGGCTGCGATAGCATTCAAAGCATTATATTTCCTCCTCAGGTAGCGATCATTGGCATTGGCCGTCAGCGCAGCGTGCCATGGATTGTAAATGAAAAACTCACCGTCGCCAGCATAACCAGTTTGACTCTGGCGGCAGATCATAGGGTGAGTGATGGTCATTCAGGCGCTCGTTTACTAAATAAAATCAATAGCTTAATTCAAAAACCGGAGTCATTAGTATGAATCAACGACAACTTGGCGAGTCTGTGTCCAGACTGATATTGGATATTGCCCCCGAGGCCGACCTTGAACAGCTCAGCCCCGATGAGGATATGCGGGAAGAATTGGATTTAGATTCCATCGACTTTATTCGTTTGTTGGAGGCGATTGATGCGGAGTTTAGGGTCAATATTCCTGAAAGTGATTACACTCGGGTCAACACCCTGCAAAAATTGCTCGACTATATCGACCAGCTTCAGGTTGAATAAAAACATTCCTGAGCTTTTGTCAC
>JAWUXW010000065.1:0-7105 GCA_034111125.1 Paraglaciecola sp. | reverse complement strand
ACATGCTGTCGATGAAATAAAAGCCGTGCAACTGTATTCTCAGGATGAGCTTATCGGATTGATAAATCGCAATGAGCACCTCAGCAGAGTGGTATTAGATAAATGTCAGTTGGTGCAGGATATAGAGGCTAGAGCCAAGACTTTGAAAATTCCCGCTTATCAGTTTTTATGGGGGGATATGCTGGCCTGGGGAGTATGCGTGCCAGCTGAGCCCGAGCGTGGCATTGAATATATGCGCCATGCTGCAGAACAGGGGCTGCCCGCTGGCTTAGAGCAGCTTGGCCGATATTATGCTCAGGGCAAATTCGTACAACAAGATAAAAATCGAGCCGTAGTATTTTTGCGTGAAGCGGCACAGCTTGGACATTTAAGCGCTCAGATCCAATTGGCAGAGTTATTTATAGATGGCTTTGGCAGTCCCTACGATTACGAAGATGCATATCACTGGTTGTATAATGCGATTACCGCCGACAAACCCACTCACCGCAAAATCGCCTACTGTATGACAGAATTAGAAAAACTCATGCACCCCAAAGCCGTTCGCAAAGCCCGCAGGCCACTTAAGTCGTAAACTTGTTGCTATATACCCAAGTGACCTCAAGATACCGGTTCAGAGTTTCTGCCTAAGCTCCCTTCGGGCGGGTTTCATTTCCACAACGGAGTAGCCCCAACTATGGCGTTAAAGGTATTGGACATAGGCCCATAATGGCGTTGAACTATGCCTCAATACCTTTGCCTTGTATTTGACGATTTGAATTCCCGCTGAACTGTGCATTATGAGGTCACTTGGGTATAAGTAGCATTTAGCGACTAATTAAGCGTTCTTAATTTGCTTCGCTTCGTTATACTATTGCCCATCATGTATCCATACAGAGAAGTACCCCTGCAATATGAGTGAAGATCCTCATTACCAACGCGAAAAAGAAAAATACGAAAACCCTGTAGCTAGCCGAGAATATTTGCTTGAGCTATTAAGCAAAGGTAATAAGCCTTTGTCCTTTCTTGAATTTTGCCACCTGTTAAATGCAGAAGACGAGGATAGCCGTATTGGCATCCAACGGCGCCTGCGTGCCATGGAGCGGGAAGGGCAAATTGAGTTTAATCGTGATAAAAAATACGCCAAACTCAAACTTGAAGAATTGATAAAGGGTCGAATAATTGGTCATCGTGATGGTTTTGGTTTCTTAAAGCGAGAAGACGGGGAAAAAGACCTTTTTGTGCACAATGCCCAGATGGCAACAGTGTTGCACGGCGATATTGTATTGGTTAAAGAAAGTGGTACAGACAATCGTGGCCGCCGGGAAGCGCGTATCGCGAAAATTCTCGAGCCCCGCACTGAGCCAATTGTTGGCCGCTATTTCTTTGAAAACGGTGTGGGTTTGGTTATTCCCGACGATAGTCGAATCTGCCACGAAATAAATATTCCTGCGGAATCCACCAATGGAGCCCGACAGGGACATATTGTGGTGGTTGAAATTTCTCAGCGCCCCCGCAAGCGTGTTAATGCGATTGGTAAGATAATAGAAGTGCTCGGTGAACATATGGCTCCGGGCATGGAAATAGACATGGCTCTGCGCACCTTCGATATTCCCCATCATTGGCCAAAAGGCGTAGATAAACACATCCAGGGCTTGAGTGAACAAGTACCTGAAGAAGCCAAAGCGGGACGGGTTGATCTGCGTCAGCTGCCCTTAGTCACGATTGATGGGGAAGATGCCCGGGATTTTGATGATGCAGTATTCTGTGAGCCTCTCGATGATGGTGGTTGGCAGCTGTGGGTAGCGATTGCTGATGTGAGTCACTACGTCAGGCCGGGCACTGCGCTGGACAGTGAAGCGCAAAATCGAGGCAACTCGGTATACTTCCCCGAACAAGTGGTACCCATGTTACCGGAGGTATTGTCAAACGGACTATGTTCGCTCAACCCCCAGGTTGATCGCCTGTGTATGGTATGCGAGATGACCATTAGCGAAACGGGGAAACTACAAGAACACCAGTTTTATGAAGCCGTGATGAATTCTAAGGCTCGCTTAACCTACACAAAAGTGTGGGATATTTTGCAGGGGGATGAGCAACTGCAAAAACGTTATGCGCAACAGGCTCCTCACTTGCAGAATTTACACAATATGTACCGGGCGCTAAAACACACACGCCAGCATCGCGGTGCCATCGAGTTTGAAACCCAGGAAAGTAAGTTTATCTTCAACGCCCAGCGCAAGATTGACTATATTATGCCGGTGACCCGCAATGACGCCCACAAGCTGATTGAAGAATGCATGATCATGGCCAATGTTTCGGCTGCTCTTACCCTGCAAAAGAACAAGGCAGAAGCCCTATTCCGTATTCATGCCGAGCCAGATTCCGATCGTTTGGCGTCATTTCTGGCCTATTTGAGCGAAGTGGGTATCAGTCATAAAATCGGTAAAAACGCGAGCCCCCAGGACTTTACCGAGGTAGTGGCGAAAATTCAGGGACGGGCCGACCAGGAGCTGATCCAAACCATGTTACTGCGCTCAATGAAGCAAGCCGTCTACGACCATGAAAACATTGGTCACTTTGGTTTGGCTCTGACGGCTTATGCTCATTTCACTTCACCCATACGTCGTTATCCTGACTTAGTGGTGCATCGGGCTCTTAAGGGGATCATCGACAAGCAAGAGCAGCGTAAGAGCAAATCTGGCGGCAAGGTTTACAGTGCCGAAGAGGTCCAGGCCTTAGGTGAACAATGTTCTATGACAGAGCGCCGGGCCGATGATGCCACCCGCGATGTGGGAGATTGGCTCAAATGTGAGTTCATGCTTGACCATGTGGGGGATACTTTTGAAGGGGTGATTGCCTCGGTAACCAACTTTGGCTTTTTTGTCTGTTTAACCGAATTCAACATTGACGGTTTGGTGCATATCACCGCATTGAAAAACGACTACTATCAATTTGATGCAGTGAAGCAGCATCTACTAGGGGAGAAATCGGGCACGGTCTACCGTTTAGGTGATGCTTTGGAGGTAAAGGTCGCTGCGGTAAATCTGGATGAGCGAAAAATTGATTTTGTACTTGAAGGCTCAGAACAGGTTGACGCGAAGAAACCGAGAAAACCGAAAAAACGAGGGCCTGCAAAAAAGCCTGGCAAGCAAGGCACTGTAGCTACCGAGGTTAAAACTCCTGCGACCAAAGCCAGCGCGCCTGACACGGCTAAAAAACCACGTAAACCCAAGCCGGGTGCAAAACCCAAGTCATCAAGACACGGGGGCAAATAAGTATGGCACAGCACGAGTGGCTATACGGTATCCATGCGCTGGAGTCGGTGTTAAACCACGAGCCAGAACGCTTGATTGAGTTGTATATCCTTAAAGGTCGGGACGATAAACCTATCAATAGCATTATCAGCCAAGCGCGGCAATTTGGTGTGGCCGTGCAGTTTTGCCAACGTAAAGTCTTAGACGACAAGGCCAGTGGAGAGCAACATCAAGGGGTGGTGGCAAAAGCTAAGCCAGGCAAGCAATATGATGAAAGTGACCTGGATAAAATAGTCAGCCAAAGTGACAAGCCCTTTTTGCTGATTTTGGACGGGGTAACCGACCCCCATAACTTGGGCGCTTGTCTGCGCACCGCGGATGCGGCGGGAGTAGATGCGGTGATCGTACCAAAAGACAATTCTGCGGCACTGACGCCAGTCGTACGCAAAGTTGCCTGTGGTGCAGCAGAGGTGATCCCACTGGTGCAAGTGACCAACCTTGCCCGTACCCTGCGTGAATTACAAGATGCGGGAGTATGGATTGTTGGTACCGCCGGTGAGACCGAGCAAAACATCTATGAATGCAAGTTACAAGGCCCTATGGCTCTAGTGATGGGTGCAGAGGGCAAAGGGATGCGCCGTTTAACCCGTGAACATTGCGACGAGTTGATCAAGCTACCCATGGCCGGATCTGTGTCCAGCCTCAATGTCTCGGTCGCGACTGGGGTTTGCTTGTATGAGATTGTCCGGCAGCGGGGCTAGAATATGGGTATTTAACCATGGGTTACCGTGGGTCAATAATCCATCATTCCTTTTAATTCCCCTCCTTAGTTCTCGCTTTATTCTTGCGTAAATCTGATCTGAAGCAATAGCAAACTCACCTAGTGAAGTGTGTAAAACTATTGTTTCAGATCAGTATGAACAAGACCCTTTATTAATTTTTACAACTACCCAAGTCAAATTCCCAAAGGACGAGGTTTAAAGCGCAGTAAGGCACGCAATCTTCTAGAGCGTTTTATCAACTTTGAAGAGGATGTGCTGCGCTTCATGGATAATGAAAAAGTGCCTTTTACCAATAATCAGAGAGAGCGAGATCTGCGAATGACTAAGGTTCATCAAAAAATATCGGGCTGTTTCCGTAGTATGAAAGGCGCTGAAATATTTTGTCGTATCCGAGGTTATCTATCAACGTGTCGTAAACAGGGTGTGAGCTCAAGCGCTGCTATGGAATTACTGTTTAATGACGAATTACCTGATTTTGCCAAATAGTTTTTCCGGTACGTTGAGTAGATACCATTAACCTTCATTTGCTGATCTATATTACTGCCGCCCGTATTGGCCAATGACGGATTACCTACGATAATTGCTAACGACTGAGCTCTCGATATAGCTACATTTATTCTATTTTTGTCGAAAATAAAATAAATGCCTCTCGGAGATTCGTTAGCATCGCTGGCGCACATACTAAAAAATATAACGGGCGCTTCTTGCCCTGGAAATTTATCAACGCAGCCTACCTTAGCGTCTACCCCCTAGCGCATCACGTATTTTGTGGACCTAAAAATTATAGGGGGCTACAAACAAAATTTCATCCCATCCAATAGGCCGCTTCTCTCCATGCTTATCGATAAAATATCTTCCCATAATATCCTGTACAGTAATCTGAATCGCCTCTACCACCTCATCGCTACCTTGCGTATTTCCCTCATGCTCAACCAGCGTGAAAATTACACCAACCTCCTTATCAATAACACAGAATACCCAGCAGGCACTTCAATTATTTGTTTATCATTATCGGGATGGGAGCCGGATGGTTTTCAAAGTAGCCATTTTTATTACACTCATTGCAGGCTAAAAAAACACAACAGAGTGTTGATTTATTCGGAGTGTCCATATATGTCCCATGTGTTGGCCTGCACACAGATGGTGTGTCCCCTGCTAAATATGAAGAGCAGTATTTTTTAGAATCAAACCGTGTTTAGTAAAAGCTGGGGAGCCCAACCTGTAGTGCTGAAGTTTGGTGCTTTTATTAGAGGTATTGCTTAAAATCAACTGGTCGATTAAAAGCATTAATCATCTTTGGAATACAATTAAGTGGGCATATTTTCTTAACACCTCCACGTTCAATAGCTACTGCAGGCATACCAAAAATAACACAACTTTCTTCATCTTGCGCCACCGTAAAAGCACCATTATCAAACATTTCTTTCATGCCATTAGCGCCATCATCTCCCATACCTGTCATGATGATCCCTAGGGTTTGTTTGGCAGCTGACTGGGCTACAGAACGAAACAATACATCCACAGAAGGCCTATGACGACTCACCAAAGGGCCCTCTTTTATTAAAACATATAATTTTCCAAGTCGATTTTCTATCATCATATGTTTACCACCCGGAGCGATAAGTACTTTACCCATTTCAACCATGTCACCATCTTCGGCTTCTTTTACGTACACCTCTGCAACCGAGTTTAACCGAGATGAAAAAGCAGCTGTAAACGCTGCGGGCATGTGCTGAACGATGACTAAGCCAGGAGAATCGTTTTTCAAAGAAGAAATCACATACTCAAGGGCAATAGTGCCCCCGGTAGAAGCGCCTATAGCAACAAGTTTGTTAGACGGCTTCGAACTAACTTTGGATAACTTGGGAAGGATGACGTCTGCAGTCTGTTTTTTTTGACCGTTTAATATTGTCGGTGTCTTTTTAGGTTGTATGCTTAGATTGCGAACTTTAGCTTTAGCTGCAACCCTTATTGCAGCTATAATTAACTTGCTTTGAGCACCTAATTCTTTTTTCAGATTCGACGCAGGTTTGGCTACAATTTCAACAGCGCCCAGTCGAAGTGCTTTTATACTACTATTCGAAGATTTATGAGTGAGTGTAGAACACATAACTACCGGATAAGGGTTCTCCTTCAGCAGCTTTTTCAGAAATGTCAAACCATCCATTTTAGGCATTTCTATGTCTAGTGTTATAACGTCTGGCTTAATTGTTTCCAATTTTTTGAGTGCAAAAACTGGATCCTGAGCGGTAGCGATAACATTCATCCCAGCTGTGTCGTTGATAATAGCACTGAGAACTTGACGAACGAGTGCCGAGTCATCAATAACCAGAACTGTAATTTCACTCATTTATCTAACCCTAATTTATTCCGCTTTGTGAACCCATAGATCTTTCATCAGGGTTATCAGACTTGTATTTAACCCATACATCACCTGTAGTAACGTCCATCACAATTCGTCTATGACCTTGTTCTCCAACATGTACAACTGTGATTTCTGCCCCTCTATTCATTAATAGTTGCATTGCTTTATCGGCATTTTTTTCCCCTATTAAAGCATCCTTAGAAGCAGTCGTTCCTTTGAACATATTAGCTCCACCAAATATTTTCGCTTGATATTCTTTATAATGGGTTTGGTGCAATTTAAGGGCTAGATCAAACAGTTTCACCGCTTCGTCCCCATAGCGCCCATCGAGTTCTTCAGACTTAGACTCTCCACTTGGCCTGAACGGCAATACAAAGTGACACATGCCACCAATATGCAATACAGGATGCCATAGACAAATAGCAATACATGAACCCAAGACGGTGTGCACATGTGTACCGGGTTCAGCAAAAACAAAATCTCCCGGATGAAGAAAAACTTTTCTGACACCATTTTCCACTAGTTTACTCCCTAATCTTAAACATATATATAAATGTCATTTACCTTTTTTGGTACGTAGTGGGTCCAATTAAATCAATGGGTAAGTCCATAGATTTAAGTGACTCAGAATGTCCAATAAATAACAACCCTTTAGGTCGCAACTTTGATATCAGACTCCGAATGCTTTTTTACTTAGTTTTAGCATCAAAATAAATCAGGACAGT
>JAWUXW010000064.1:0-23831 GCA_034111125.1 Paraglaciecola sp. | reverse complement strand
TTATCGCCCGACTTATCAAAGACTTTTCGATTTGCGTTTTAACTGAAATCTCATCCGCGGAAATACCCGCATATTCCCCCAGCACGGCCATAATCCGCCATTCGGTAATAGAGAGGGCAAATTTATCTTTGTAAGCTTGTGTAACTAAGGTGCTTATTTTGTTTGAAAGAATAGATAAGCGGTAGGGTAAATAACGCTCCAAAGTAAGTAAAAGTTTTTGCCTGGGGCCCTGAGTGACTTGTCCTTGAGTGCTGTGAACAGTTTGACTACTTTTAGGCAAATTCATCGGGCATCACCAACATAGGTTCGTTGCTAAAACTAATCAATATCTGCACCTTGCGATTAAAATATATAGTGAAAGGGGACGATTTTTCAACGACAGAAAATGTTTTTCAAATGGAAACTACAGGCCTCATCTGCAATAAGGCTCAACATACTTTGTAAATAAACTTTATTATTAAGTGCCAGAGTGAACTCATTTCCTTTATTTGATTGCAGTAAAGGATCCTAAAGGAGATGCCTGCGTTGATGTCTGTTTTTTACACTTAGAAAAATTAATAAAGCATTGTAAGTTGGATGGTTTTTGCAGTGTAGGCAAGGCATATTGTTGTCGTAAAACTGTCGTCATTTGACCCGATAATAATTTCAAATTTTCGATAAAAGGGCTTACAATGGCCTACTAAATAACCTTATACAAAAGTTTGCTGCGCTAAAAATTTAGTGGTAGTGATTTACTCCACGGTCCTAGCAACGGATATAAGTTTATTAATTTTATACATGGATGCAGTTATATGATGTCAGTATTACCAAGCAGGATTAAGCAATTACGGATTGACAAAGGTTGGACTCAGGAGCGTTTAGCTCTGGTTGCTGGACTTAGCTACCGAACCATTCAGCGAATTGAAAAAGATGGCCGTTGTTCGCTGGATTCGAAGATGGCTTTGTCAGCTGCGTTTAATATTGCACTATTAGAGCTGTCAAATGAGGGGCAAAATACGCTAAATAGAATTTTCGAACTGTCGATTGTTCAAGACTTGCAAGGCATATACAAATCGGTACACGGCAGGGGCCTGGAACTGTCATTTAAGTTTTGGGAAGATATAGTTGGCAAAAATTTTGCGGATGTCTTGCCGGTAAATATCTCACAAAGAGTAGTAAAAGCGATTGAAAAGATAAGGATGGGAGCCGAGTTAGCTGAATTTGGCTATCAAGAACTTGAAGCCGATGGCAAACGCTACTTCAGTGTGAAAATGGTTAAAAATGATGAGGCCTCTTTATTGTCGGTCATCACAGAAATAAGTCAGCAGAAGACCAAGGAACATAAGCTATTAAAGAGCCAAACACTGCTGACCTTAGTTGCAGATACTCTGAAGACCGGTGCATGGGAAATGAACCTAGCCACCATGACACCAGAGTGGACAAAACAGCTTTACACAATCTATGAGCTTGACGAAAAGGCAACTCTGACTGAAACCATAAAATTTTTCCCCTTAGAGGTCCGTTCAACAGTTCAGCAGGCATTTACAGGCCTGATTGAATCAGGAATACCCTATGATTTGGAAGTACCCTTTACTACCGCAAAGGGAAAGAAGCTGTGGGTTAGGGTAATCGGAGTACCGCTTTACGCCAATGCGAAGGTGGTAAGAGTGTCCGGCATCGTGCAGGACATCACCCATTTAAAAATCATCTAGATTGTAAAACCTACCAAAATCAAAAATGACACATAGCCCATTCTGTTTGTTACAGAATACTTGAGTAAGAACCCAAGTCGAGCGATCAAAATAATAACGAAGCCAATCTTCCCTGCATATTTATAAGTAGATGTTCGAATTACAGTATTCAAACAAATATATACTGTGGTAACGGGCTTAAATGAAGTAAATCAATAGGAAGTGTGCATTAGGACTTTAACTTTGTTGCAAATCAAAGTACTTTCACCGTCATTATTTTGAACTTTAATTTGGCTTCACCGGTAGTAACTCATTTGGCAGACTCGAATATACCTAGATATTGCTCAACAGGCCCAGTCCTTATTAGCAGACGAAAGCGACTTAATCGCTAATATGGCCAACCTAAGTGCACTATTGTTCATGCGTCTGAACGATATTAACTGGGCTGGCTTTTACTTATTAAAAGATGGGGAATTGGTACTTGGTCCATTTCAGGGTAAACCAGCCTGTATTAGGCTCCCTATGGGTAATGGGGTGTGCGGCACCGCTGCACAACGTGGTGAAATACAATTGATTGATGATGTACATAAATTTGCTGGGCATATTACCTGTGATGCTGAGTCAAATTCCGAAGTTGTGCTACCATTTTATCAAAATGGTGTTTTAATCGGAGTAATGGATATCGACAGCCCTAACATTGGTCGGTTTGACCAGGACGACGTTAACGGCCTTAAGAAGTTAGTTAATATTCTACAGGAAGCGATTAAATGAAAAACACGGTTGATATCCATGTGGTATTGGCAACAGTTGTTGATATGGAATATTGGGACGAGCAAGCTGAAGATGCCGCTGATAGACTAAATTGCCTATTACATATGCTGTATGAAAAAGCACACGAAGACATAAATTCGACAACTTTAGAAAATATGATCCAGTATATTTGGGAAAATTGGCGAGAAGATAGCCATTTACTTGATATAGATGAAGATGATTTGTATGACTGGGTTGACCAACTATTAGCAACTTGGGATGATGAGCATCAAAAACCTAGATAACACAGAAAAACCAGAACTATTAATGGAAACTCCAGAGAAATTTACCAGTAGTAAAGATGTGATCAATTTTTTAGCTGAAACTTTTCCGGCTTGCTTTAGTGTGGCCGGAGAAACCCAACCGCTAAAAATTGGCATATTCCAGGATTTAGCGGCGTGCTTAAGCGAAGAACAAAGATTAAGCAAAACACTGCTTAGATCCTCTTTACGCCATTATACCAATAGCTGGCGCTATTTATATGCTGTAAAGGAAGGCTCACATAGGGTTGACTTGGATGGTAAGCAAGATGCGCTGGTGGAAAAAGATCATGCAGATCATGCAAAACTTCAACTAGAAGAAAGCAAAGCTAAAGTAGCTGAGCGGCGTAAAGAGCAAAATGCAAAAAAACCACCTGTAAAGAAAAGTTACAAAAACAAAGCGGTTCCGCAGTTTAAATCTTCCGATAAAGAACCTAATAAGAACTATGATGGTCATAACGAGCGAGTTAAGGAAAAGTTGCCGCCAGCTCAAAAATTATCAGCTGAGCAAATAGTCGCGGGAACGGCAGTAACGGTTAAAGTGGGGAAAACCCCAATGGCTGCAACAATTACTGATGTAGGTAAAGATGGAATTCAGGTACAGCTAGATTCCGGTATGGTGGTGAAAGTTCAAGAAGATAACTTGAGGTTAGCCCGATCTAAGAGGTAATTTAATGATTAAGTCAATTCATGTATCCGTAGTATCAGCCCTGCTCATCATCAGCACAGGCTCTGGCGCAGTAAATAATGCTAAAAGTGTGGATGAAATTCCCACACTCGAACAAGAGTCCCAACACGCAGTATCTGCGAAACGCATATCTTCCCATTTTTTGCGTTCACACTATAAAGAAATTGAGCTTGATGATCAGTTATCCAATAAGGTGTTCGAGCGTTTTCTGCGTTCTTTGGATCTCAACCGAAACGTCTTTTTGGCCTCTGATATTCAGAGTTTTGAAAAATATAGTAGCAAATTTGATGATGCCATAGAGAAAGGCAATTTGACGGTAGCTTATGATATTTATCAGATCAATATGCAACGGCGTGTTGAACGCTATCAATACGCTTTAACCTTGTTGGAAAAAGAATTTGATTTCAAGTCTGCCGATGATAAGTTTTACTTTGATCGTAAAGAAGCGCCTTGGGCAAAAAACACTGATGAATTGAATGAGTTATGGCGTCAGCGGGTTAAATATGACGCCTTGAATCTTAAGCTCGCGGATAAAGATTGGGCTAAGACCAAAGAACTATTAACCAAGCGTTATGAACGAGCAATTAAGCGACTCAGCCAAACCAGTAGTGAAGACGTTTTTCAAACGGTAATGAATTCCTTTGCGCGAAGTATTGAGGCACATACCAGTTATTTGTCACCAAGAAACGCTGATCGCTTCCAAATGGAAATGAACTTGTCATTTGAAGGCATAGGAGCAGTACTGCTCAGCCAAGATGATTACACCGTTATTCGCAGCGTTGTTCCGGGTGGGCCAGCGGACCTGTCAAATAAAATAAAACCTGAAGATAAGATTGTTGGTGTAGCGCAAAATGATGGCGAGTTTGTTGATGTAGTTGGCTGGAGACTGGATGAGGTCGTTGAGTTAATAAAAGGTCCAAAAGGCAGTATTGTCAAATTACAGGTTGTTAAAGGCAGCGCAGCACCTGAAGTTGTCAGCTTAACCCGTGACAAAATTAAGTTAGAAGATAGAGCGGCCAAGTCTGAAGTATATGTACCGGAAGCGGGACCTAACAAAGATCAAAAGTTGGGTGTGATCACCATTCCATCTTTCTACAACAACTTGCATCAAGACGTACGTAAAGAAATTGAAAGCCTCAAAGCAGACAATGTGAATGGCATTATTGTTGATTTACGGGGCAATGGAGGAGGCTCATTAAGCGAGGCCACATTATTATCTGGATTGTTCATTGATAAAGGTCCTGTCGTGCAAATCCGAGATGGGGCAGGGCGAATTCGTATTGATGAAGATGTAGATGGTAAAACTTCTTATGAAGGACCGTTAACGGTATTAGTAGACCGCTATAGTGCATCTGCTTCTGAAATTTTTGCAGC
Source organism: Paraglaciecola sp. (assembly GCA_034111125.1). GTDB lineage: Bacteria > Pseudomonadota > Gammaproteobacteria > Enterobacterales > Alteromonadaceae > Paraglaciecola. Next base: position 19,029 of record JAWUXW010000064.1, on the reverse strand, counting down.
AGCCATGCAAGATTATAACCGGGCCTTGATTTTAGGCGAGCAAACCTTCGGAAAGGGTACAGTTCAGCAACACCGAGGTTTGGGGCGAATATATGACTTATATGACAATCCGTTAGGCAGTGTGCAGTTTACTATTGCTAAGTTTTATAGAATTGATGGTGGCAGTACCCAACATCAGGGGGTAGTGCCTGATGTATTGTTCCCCTCCGCAATTGATCCGAAGGATTGGGGAGAAAGCCAGGAAGATAACGCATTGCCATGGGATAGTGTTGCCCGAGCCAATTATGCGACATTTGGAGATACTCAAAACGTCGCGACACAGCTTTCAACCTTGCATGATAAACGCGTAGCTAAAGATAAGGAATTTGCTTATATCTTTGAAGATATAGCTCAGTACAAATTGAAAAAGGAAGATAAGACCATTTCTTTGGTGGAATCTGAACGCTTGAAAGATAACCTCGAACAAGATGAAAAAAGGCTCTTACGGGCAAACGAGAGATTACAGCGACAGGGACTGCCAGCAGTAGCCAAGCTCGACGACTTACCTGAAGATCAGGACCCAATTGATCCGTTTTTAGATGAAGCCGCTAGTATTACCTACGATTTACTTGCCACCGGTAAATACGCCATAAATAGTAAATAACGCGGGTTTAAGCAAAAAAGGGCTATTTCAAATAGCCCTTTTTTGTACTTGGTTATAGTTATCAAGACACTCAGGGGCGTGCTGATATAAGCGGCCATTGCGCAAATAAACAAGAAAAAAAGGTGTAAACCAACAATAAAAAGCAATTAAGTCTGCGAAAATCAATCGCAAACTAGTTAGTTATAATAATAACAATAGGTGATTAATGAGTGCACGAGGAGAATTTTCATCCCGTTTGGGATTTGTGCTGGCAGCTGCAGGGTCGGCAGTTGGTTTAGGTAATATTTGGGGGTTTCCAACCCAAGTGGCCAGCAACGGTGGAGCCGCCTTTGTATTAGTTTATATCTTGTTAGCCTTTGTCCTGGCTTATCCGGTACTAATGGCAGAACTGATAATTGGTCGAGCTACACGGTCAAACATGGTTGATGCACTAGGCAAAATTTCCGGCAGCAAAATTGGAAGAGCAACCGGTATCTGGGGTTTCATCACGGTTTCACTTATTCTCGCTTTTTATTCACTTGTTGCCGGTTGGATGTTGGCTTTTTTTCTGGAAACAGTCAGCGATATGCTTGGACAGTCTGATTTATCCTCTTGGTTAACAACGTCTTCTGTGGCCCGGGATATAAGCTTCTGTGCGATATTTTTGTCATTAACAGCCGGTATTGTCACCCGAGGTGTCAGTGACGGAATCGAACGTTGGTCGGTACGCTTAATGCCTGCTTTACTGATTATTATCATTGCACTTATCGGCTACGTATCTTTTCAGGATGGAGCAATTGAAGGTTGGAAAGCCTATGTGGTACCTGACTTTTCTCGTATTGCCAACCCCGATCTGCTCATTAGTGCGATGGGACAAGCATTCTTCTCCATGTCACTCGGCGTGGGCACTATGTTAGTGTATGGCTCATATGTGAGTAAGAATGAAAACCTTCCGAGCCTCGGAGCATCAGTTGCACTTGTCGATATTGGCATAGCGATATTAGCCGGAATGTTAATTATCCCGGCTATGTACGTCGCCTTAAATAATGGCGTAGAAATATTTTCTGCCGATGGCGCTCTAATTGAAGGGCCTAACTTAATTTTTGCCGTGCTACCAGCCTTGTTTGAAACCATGGGAAGCATTGGTGTGTTTGTCGCATTTGTATTTTTCGCCTTGATGATGATAGCTGCACTCACCTCTTCTATATCCATGTTAGAAGTTCCTGTGGCTTATGTCGTGGAGAGTAAAGGTTTGGGTCGTAAGCGGGCGGTGTGGTCAATTACTGCTGCAATTCTGGTCATGAGTAGCATTATTGCAATGAATATGGAGTCTCTTTTCGGTCTGGTGATCGATGCAACCACCAAGTACAGCCAGCCCTCACTGGGCTTGATATTATGTATCTTTGCTGGATGGGTATGGAAGCGTGATCAAATCCTGGAAGAGTTACGTAATGGCAATGAAAATATTGATCAGAGTTTATTCTGGAAAATTTGGCCCTGGTATATACGCTTTGTATGTCCTGTTGTAATCATAGTCATGTTTTACCGCACGGTAGCATAACGGGAGTTTGGAAATATAATGGAAAAACAATATAAAGAAGCGTCGATAGCAGATTCTATTATTCCGATTGTCATCTTGATTTTTCTGCTGGGGTCTTCTGTCATACTGTTCGGTGATAGCTCTTCATCAGGCCCCAACCAGATAGCTTTGCTAATCGCTATGGGGGTAGCCGCAATCGTTGGAATTAAAAACGGCTACAGCTGGAACGAAATTGAAGAAGGTATCGTAAAAGGGATATCACGTTCCTTAGGCGCGATATTGATTCTTCTGGCTGTAGGTTCTTTAATTGGTACATGGATGTTATCCGGCACAGTACCGACACTTATTTACTATGGATTAGAATTACTCAATCCCTCAATGTTTTATGCCGCCTCCTGTCTTATATGTGCCATAGTAGCAATGAGTATCGGAAGTTCCTGGACAACCGCAGCAACCGTGGGTGTTGCCTTAATCGGTATTTCGGTCGGAATGGGAATGTCTGAAGCCATTACCGCTGGAGCGATTGTTTCAGGCGCGTATTTTGGCGACAAGATTTCTCCCTTGTCGGAAACGACTAACTTGGCACCAGCCATTGCCGGTACAAATTTGTTTGAGCATATCCAATATATGCTTTGGACCACTATTCCCAGCATCATTTTAGCGCTGATTATCTTCGCTCTGATTGGCTTAGGAGCAGATGTACAAGAGACCTCAACCCGCATAGAAGAGATGCAAACATCGCTGGAAAATGAGTTTAATTTAGGCTTACACATGTTAGTTCCCCTGCTAGTGTTATTGACCTTGGCGGTAAAGAAGGCACCTGCTTTTCCGACCGTATTTATTGGCGCACTAATTGGTGGTGTATGGGCGGCACTGTTTCAAAGTGAAGTACTGATAAGTCTTGCTAGTGAAGGAAGTGAAGGAGCGCTCGGGTCATTAATGGTCATATGGACCGCCATGTTCAATGGTGTATCCTTTTCAACATCCAATGAAACTTTAAACGATTTACTTTCTCGTGGCGGCATGTCCAGTATGTTAAATACTATCTGGTTGATCATGTGTGCACTAACGTTTGGCTCGGTTTTGGAAAAAGTCGGCTTACTTAAAAAAATCGTCACAGGAATATTAACTGGCGCAACGACAGCGGGGGATATGGTAACTAGAACCATATTCACCTGTTTTGCGACCAACTTGGTGACAGCAGATCAGTACATGGCAATAGTAATGCCAGGACGTATGTATAAAGAAGAATTTGAGAAGCGTGGCTTACATCAGCTCAATCTGTCACGCAGTTTAGAAGATGGGGGAACGTTAACTTCGCCACTTATTCCATGGAACACTTGTGGTGTATTTATGCAAGGCGCCTTAGGCGTTGGGCCACTTGAATATGCGGTTTACGCCTTCTTCAATTTGATCAATCCGGTTTTGGGGATCATATATGCCATATTCGGAATCAAAATTCTGCGTATTACACCGCCACAAGTAAAAAATACTCAGGCGCAAACTCCAGCCTAATGTTCTAATCTTGCAATTTTCAAAGGAATATAAATCACTTGGGTTTAAAGTCATTTATACTCCTTTTTGCTAATCAAAATATCTTATTTTCGAGAATCGTATGTCCTTAACTACGCCACAGATTAAAAAACGCAGTGATTATCAAGTCCCTAATTTCCTCATTGATCAGCTTAAGTTGGAGTTTCACTTAGACGGAGCTAATACGCGGGTGTTTTGCACTTCCCAGGTTAAACGCAATGGGCAGCATAAACGACCATTAGTGTTAGATGGCGAGCAATTGACTTTAGTTAATCTAAGCATCAATTCTCGACTGACAAAAGACTATTCACTCAGTGATACTGGCTTGACTATCCCGGTAACTGAGGACTGGTTTGAACTCACTGTCGAAACCCAGTGTGATCCCCAGGCTAATAAAAGTCTGGAGGGTTTGTATTTATCTGCAGGCGCCTATTGCACTCAATGTGAGGCGGAAGGATTTAGAAAAATCACCTATTTTCTCGATCGTCCAGATGTGCTCGCCAGTTATGAAGTGACAATTTACGCAGACAAGACAGCGTATCCCTACCTATTATCCAACGGCAATACTGTCGCCCATGGAGATTTAGAGGACGGTAGACACTGGGTAACCTGGCAAGATCCCTTCAAAAAGCCTTGCTACTTATTCGCTCTGGTCGCGGGGGACTTTGATTTATTAGAAGATAGTTTCACCACTCAAAGCGGACGAGTGATTAAGCTGCAACTGTTTGTTGATAAAGGAATGGCAGGGCGGGGTACTCACGCTTTGACATCTCTGAAAAAGGCCATGATCTGGGACGAACAAGTATTTGGTCTGGAATACGACTTGGATATCTACATGATAGTTGCGGTAGATTTTTTCAACATGGGCGCCATGGAAAACAAAGGACTAAACGTATTTAACAGTAAGTTTGTGCTGGCAGACCAAGCATCGGCCACTGACGAAGACTATTTCAATATCGAAGCGGTTATCGCCCACGAGTACTTTCATAACTGGACGGGTAACCGGGTGACCTGTCGTGATTGGTTTCAGTTAAGTTTAAAGGAAGGTTTAACCGTATTTCGAGACCAACAATTTAGTGCAGATATGTCTTCTGCTGTGGTCAATCGTATTAAAAATGTCAGGATCATGCGGGAGCATCAGTTTGCTGAAGATTCGAGCCCCATGTCTCACCCAATCCGACCCGATGAAGTAATGGAGATGAATAATTTCTATACGGTTACCGTCTACGATAAAGGTGCGGAGGTGATCAGGATGATGCATACCCTGCTGGGACAAGATGGTTTTAGAAAGGGCATGGATCTGTATTTTCAGCGATTTGACGGACAAGCAGTAACCTGTGATGATTTTGTTCAGGCAATGGAAGACGCCAACGGTAAAGACTTAACCCAGTTCAGCTTATGGTATAGCCAATCAGGTACGCCCAAGGTAACGGTGACTGATCATTATGATGCGGCGAACAAAACGTATCGAATTAACTTTGGTCAACAACATGGCGCTACGGCTGACCAGTCTCAGAAGCAAAACTTACACATTCCGATTAAATATGACTTGCTCGATGAAAAAGGTAAGACATTGCTTAATAAAAGCCAACGTTATGAATCGGGAGCCTTGTTAGAACTAACGGATAACAAGCAAGAACTGATACTGGAAAATATTGTCCGTAAGCCCATTCCATCCTTACTACATGATTTCAGCGCGCCAGTGAGATTAATTTATGATTATGACTGGCAACAACTTGCCCATATCATGAGCTACTCAACTGACGACTTTGCCCGATGGGACGCTAGCCAGAGCTTATTTAGTGACTGCATTCATAAACTAAGTTCAAGTGAGCACCAGCAACAGACGACATTAATTGAACAAATATTGTCTGTCGTGCAGGGTATTTTAGATCAAAGGAGTTGCGCGCCTGCCTTGCTGGCAGAAATGTTATCCGTACCGAGTTTCGAAACACTCTGTCAACAGGTCGACGAAGTACAGTTAGACAAATTATATCAAGCCAGGCTGCAACTCTTGACCGCAATAGGCAGCAAGCTTTTTGAGCGGTGGCAAGCACTATATGCCTCACAAAATACGCTTTCATATGAATATAGTCCATCACAGGTCGATGTGCGCCGAATGCGAAATCTATGTCTTCAGTACTTAAGCTACTCCGGACACGAAGAAGGGCAAGACTTGTTACTAGCCCAATATCAAGGTGCAGACAATATGACTGACACCTTGGGCGCGTTAAAGGCAGCGCAACAAGGTTCGCTGAATATCTTTGACAAATTAATGCAAGACTTTGAACAGAAGTGGCATAAAGACCCTCTGGTATTGGATAAGTGGTTTGCCCTGCATGCTAATACTAATAGGCCAGATATTTTGCCGCGCTTAGAATTATTGATGGGACATAGTCAATACACAATTAATAACCCAAATAGAGTGCGCTCCTTAGTCGGTAGTTTTGCCTTTTATAATATCCAGGGATTTCATGCCATTAACGGCAGCGGTTATCGCTTTGTTGCTGATTACCTTATGCGTCTCAATAGTGTTAATCCTCAAGTAGCGGCCCGGATAGTCACTCCTTTAACCCAATGGCAGAAGTTTGATTCTACAAGACAAGAATTGATGCAACATCAATTGGCCCGTATCGCAGATTGTAAAGATCTGAGTATCGACTTGTATGAGAAAGTAACCAAGAGTCTGAACTATAAAAAGTAGCACATGCAAACCTATTATTTTAATTTATCTCTTACCTACGATAGCTGTGAACAGCTTTATCAACCGGGCCATAATACCGTGGTTATTGCGGCCGAAGATGGCAAACGTATACAACTACCAGTCAAGAACTTGAGACCATTTATCCAACGTGATGGTCTGCGTGGTAGGTTTAGATTGGTAATTAATGATCAAAATAAAGTTAGCAGTTTCGAAAAAGATCTTAATATTAGCCCCCCTTAAAATTCCTTATTTTTTATATTTAATTTATTGAAAAATAAAAACATGCTTACAGTTCAATTGGTATGGTTTCTTCTTGCCACACATCAATAATGAACTAATCATTTTGTTAACTCCAATTGCCTTAGTCTATGCTTTCACTGATGTTATTTATGCATTTGTAAAAAAGGGAGAGTAAAGCATGAGTGATGGGGTCCCCATATTTAAGAAAACGCCAACTGCACTGGGCTTTGCCTGTTTAGTAGGGGGGTCATTGTTGCCTGCTCAGGCAGCTAGCTGGAGTAAAGGTGATTGGTCTGCCACGTTTGATTCCAATTTTTCGCTTGGTACCAGTATTCGAACTGAAGATATTGATTTTTCAAGAGTGGGTAATAGCAAGCCTGAAGCCTGAATTTCGCCATATTTATCAAAAACGGGGGTTTTATATTGATGAGGATAGTTGGCAAGTTCAGGTCGCTGATATGTATGATAGCCGCAATGAACTGTACCGGGTAGGGATTGCGCATGGCTTAAGTTAAAGTACCACCGGCAGAGCCGGGGGTTTACCTATTATTAATTACAGTGGAAAATGTCCAATGTAAAAGGGGTGCAGTCAGCGGTTAGCTTGGCTTCAGTGGCCATAATTGTTAATGCAGGTTATAACGAAGGCAATCCAAAGTGGCGGATCTTGCCGCGAAACCAGCAAACCTTAGGGCAAAATATTTTACAAATTTCAACCTCTTCGGGCCTACTTAACGGTGACTGTTCGGTTATGCCGGTGATCTTGTTTATGGAAGATCACAAAACCGAAACCATCAGTCGAGTAGTGGATGCGGTAAAAAAATTTAGAGGCGACTACCAGTCAGATACACTAAAGTTTCAATTGGCATCCGGTCCCGTTGGAGTAATGACGTGCACAGAATGAAGCCCTTGAAGCAGCGTAAAATCCGATGATAGCTTATGTGTTCGGTGCGGTGATTATACTGTGTTTGCTAAGTTTTAGGTCATTACGAGCAACGTTATCGGTGGTAATCCCTCTGTATGTTGTATCGGTTTTAGCTCAAGGCCTAATAACATATTTACAAATTGGTCTAACAGTTTCTACCTTACCTGTAATTGCTCTTGGGGTAGGCATTGGAGTCGACTATGGCATCTATATTTTGTCTACTATGAGTTTGAAATTAAAGGACGGAATGGCGGTGCGACAAGCTTATTTTGAAGTGCTGAAAGAGAGAGGTAGTGCGGTGTTTTTTACTGGTGCAACCCTTGCGGTCGGAGTCAGTACCTGAGTGTTGCGTCACTGAAGTTTCAAATGGACATGAGAATATTACTTACCTTTATGTTCATAGTAAACATGATGGGAGCGATTATTGTCTTGCCGGCCCTTGCTGCAATATTCTGGCGTACGCAAAAAAATAAAAAGTTATGAATATTTATTGGTAATTGTTAATAAAAAGGGCCTTTAGGCCTTTTTTTATGGCTAAATTTTGCATAGTTATATTTTTTGTTAAATTAGCGTAAATATAATGCTGTTAATGCTGATTCAATTTAGCGAGAATAAGTCAGTTAATTAAAGAAACTGTATATTTCTCAGTCTTTTGACGAATACCAAAGGGATTAAGTTGATCTGTTTGGTATTACCTAAGTATACCTTTTTGTTATATGGATTTTGTTTACTCAAAGGTTTATACCCTACAGCTACTCTTACTAGAAAAATAGGTCAGCACATGACGGTTTCAAACAACCAGCATTCAGTATTATTAGAAAATGTATTTAAACTAATTGAGAAGAAAGTAGAAAAATCTCAAGTTGAACGCGTTGTTAATTTTTCCAAAGTGTTATTCAAAAATATTTCTAAGGACGACCTTGATGATCGCAGTGACAGTGATCTGTATGGCGCAACCCTGAGTCTTTGGAACGAGTTTGTTAAATACGATCCGAGCAATCCCTATATAAGGGTATTTAATCCGGAGATCAGCAAACACGGTTGGCAGTCTACTCACACGATAGTTGAAATTATCGTCACCGATATGCCATTTTTGGTTGATTCGGTGCGCATGGCCTTAAACCGGCTTGGCATTACTTCCCACTTGTTGCTGCATAGCCCTATTAGGCTAATCCGTAGCTCTGATAACAAGATTGCAGAATTTGTTAAGTCAACAAATCGCAAGCAAGGAATGACTAAAGAAACCGTGTTCCTGATTGAAGTTGACCGTCAAACCAATAAGCAAGCCTTACAAAAGCTCAACGACGAACTCTTATCTACCGTAGGAGAGGTGTCATTAGCCGTACAGGACTGGCTTCCCATGCGGGAGAAATTATCTCAAATTATCAAAGATTTTGATGAACAACCGTGTCCAGTTTCAGCAGAACAAAAACAACAAACAGTTAATTTTCTTAGCTGGTTAAATGACCATAATTTCACTCTGATGGGATATCGTTCTTATGGCGCCCAAGCGATAGAAGGGGATTACCGCTGGATTGCTGACAATGACTCCAGCCTTGGCCTAATGAAAAACTCCATAAGCCAGCGGGATAGGGTACTGTCAAATATTCCCGCATCTTCACGAGAAGAGGCCCTTAGCCCCCACCCACTATTCCTGACCAAGACAAATTCCCGCTCCAGAGTTCATCGACCCGCGTACATGGACTATGTTGGGATAAAACGTTTTGATGATAAGGGTAATGTCATTGGAGAAGATCGATTTATTGGTCTTTATTCCGCTTCGTTTTACAACAGTAGTGCGACTCAATTGCCAGTGTTGCAAGAAAAGATCAAAGGTATCTGCCAGCGTTCCGGTTTTGAACAAGATTCTCACGGTAATAAAGCGTTTTTGAATATTATTGAAACCTATCCCCGGGATGAGTTGCTGCAGGGCAGCGAGCAGGAGTTGGCACAGATTGCCCTAGGTATATTCCAGATGCAGGAGCGAGGCATATCCAGATTATTTGTACGTAAGGACATTTTCGGACGTTTTGTATCTTGTATGGTTTATGTTCCCAGAGAATATTACAACACCCAGTTGCGTAAAGATACGCAGGCACTGCTAAGTAAGTCATTTGACAGCAACGAAGACGTTGAATTTACCACTTACTTTTCAGAATCTGTGTATGCCAGAACCCATTATATCGTCAGAGTAAAAGACAACAATGCGGAATTTAATGTGAAGGAAATAGAAAAAAATATCATTGAGTTGTCCAAAACCTGGAATGACCGATTAGCCGCAACTATTCGTAAAAACCATGGAGAGGCAGCAGGTAAAGCATTGCAAAGGAAATACGACAATGCCTTTTCCCACAGTTATAAAGAACAAAACCTTCCTAGTGCTGCACTTGTCGATATTGAAAAACTAGATTTATTGAATGAACAACACACTCTGGACATGTTGTTTTATCGCCCCCAGGAAGAAGGACCTGACAGCAAAGTTGTTAAGCTTAAGCTGTTTCATAAAAATGAGCCCATACATTTATCTGCCGTATTACCCATGCTGGAGAATTTTGGCTTACGGGTAATTGATGAGAGTCCTTATAAGGTCAAATCCAGTGACGGTGAGGTGAACTGGATAATGGACTTCTCCATGTTACATAGCACCAGCCATCATATGGCGTTGGAACAAGCGCAAGCCTTATTTCAGAATGCGTTTTCGAAAGTCTGGTACGGTCACCTGGAAGATGATGCCTTTAACCGACTGGTTTTGGGTGGGGGTTTACCAGGACGAAATGTTATCATCTTGCGCGCCTATGCCAAATATATGCGACAAATAGGAACCTCATTTAGTCGCGACTATATCGCAAATACCTTGTCAAATTATCCTGATATTGCCAAGTTATTGATCGAGCTGTTTAATCAGCGCTATAACCCCAAACTAAAACGTTCTGAGAAAAAAGAAAAGGCTTTGTTAACAGAAGTAAAAGAACGTTTGGATACAGTCTCCAATTTGGATGACGACAGAATTATTCGTCGTTATCTTGACCTGATCCTATCCACCTTGCGCACCAATTTTTTCCAGAATGATAGCGAGGGTAATGAAAAATCCTACATGTCATTTAAGATGTTGCCGGAGATGATCCCGGAAATGCCTCTGCCTCGGCCTAAGTTTGAAATATTTGTTTATTCTCCCCGAGTGGAAGGCGTGCATTTGCGCGGGGGCAAGGTTGCCCGGGGTGGCTTACGTTGGTCCGACCGACAAGAGGATTTCCGCACAGAAGTACTTGGTCTGGTAAAGGCACAGCAGGTAAAAAACACCGTTATTGTGCCCGTAGGGGCGAAAGGGGGCTTTGTCTGCAAAAAGCTTCCTCTTAATAAGGGCCGCGAAGCGTTCCAGAAAGAAGGTCAGGAATGTTATAAGATTTTCATCCGCAGCCTATTAGACATAACCGACAATATTATAGAAGGCGAAGTCATGTATCCCAAAGATGTGGTTTGCCTTGATGACGATGATGCTTACTTAGTGGTTGCTGCTGATAAGGGAACGGCAACCTTTTCAGACATTGCCAACGGCATTTCCGATGAGTACAACTTTTGGTTAGGTGATGCTTTTGCTTCTGGTGGCAGTATAGGCTACGACCATAAAAAGATGGGTATAACCGCCCGAGGAGCTTGGGAATCGGTAAAACGCCATTTCCGGGAAATGGATGTTGATTGCCAAATGACTGATTTTTCCTGTGTGGCGATTGGCGATATGGCCGGGGATGTATTTGGTAATGGCATGTTGCTATCAAAACATACCAAGCTTATCTGTGGCTTTAATCACCTGCATATTTTCTTTGATCCTAATCCTGATATCGAGAAAAGTTACGGGGAGAGAAAGAGACTGTTTGAGAATCCCTCACTAAGTTGGGATGACTACGATAAATCATTAATTTCAAAGGGAGGAGATGTATTTAGTCGTTCCGCTAAATCCATAAAACTGACCCCGGAAATGAAAAAATGGTTGAGTACCAAGCAAATGGCCATGACGCCCAACGAATTGATCCACAATGTACTGAAGATGCAGGTGGATTTAATTTGGAACGGTGGGATCGGTACTTATGTGAAAAGCAGCAAGGAAAACCATGCACAGGTTGGTGACCGAGCGAATGATGATGTGCGCGTTGATGGTTGTGAAGTGCGTGCCAAAATTATTGGTGAGGGGGGTAATTTAGGCCTGACTCAATTAGGGCGTATGGAACTTGCTTCCCTTGGCGGAAGAGTCAATACCGACTTTATCGACAACGTAGGTGGTGTCGATTGTTCTGACAATGAAGTGAACATCAAAATATTACTTAACTCTTTGGTCAGTTCCGGCGATCTAACGGTCAAACAGCGTAATAACTTACTATACGAGATGACAGATGATGTGGGTGAACTGGTTATAGAGGATTGCTACCGCCAGACACAATCTATGTCTATTACCAACCTTGGGGGTACCAGCCAACTTAAGGAGCAGTTAAGATTTATTCACGGTTTAGAACGGGAAGGGTATCTGAACCGAGAATTGGAATTCATTCCATCTGACGATGAAATTTCCGATCGCTTGGCTAAGTCACAGGGCTTAACGCGACCAGAGATATCTGTGTTGATCGCCTATGGAAAAATGGTCATGAAGGAACAATTCAATATCCCTGCGATTACAGAGAATCCTTACCATGGCCGTTTACTGATAAGCGCTTTTCCTGAGTTATTGCAAAAAAAATTCTCTGCACAAATGCAGCAACACCCTCTGCGCGGAGAAATTATTGCCACTAAGTTAACCAATAACATGATCAACGACATGGGCATGAACTATGTGTTCAGGATTCAGGAAGAAACCGGTGCCAGCGTTGATGAAATCGCCAATGCATATGCGGTGGTTAAAGGTATTTTCACCATGGATCCTTTGTGGAGAGCCATAGAGAAACTAGATAACAAAGTGGACTCTGCAGTTCAACTCGGCATGTTGGAGAATATACGCCGCACCATGCGCAGAGCTTCGCGCTGGTACCTGCGTCACGGCATTAAAAGCATGCCTATTCAAAAGGCAATTGATAGTTATGCATCAACCTTTAAAGATTTGTTTGCCAATATGCAAACCTACCTGGCAGAGGATGAATATCAACAGCTTGAACAAGCTAGCCTCAAGCTTACCAAAGCTGGCGTACCTGACGATATTGCCTACAAAGTATGCAGCTTAAGTAATATGTTCCCGTGCTTAGACTTGACTCAAGTATCGGAAGATGAAAATCGCGATATCAAGTTGGTAGCCAAGCTATATTACAGGTTGGGTTCGAAATTAGAATTGCACTGGTTCCTGGATCAGATTAACAAGCAAGCTGTGAGTAACCATTGGCAGGCTTTGGCCAGAGCCTCTTACCGAGAAGAACTTGATTGGCAACAACGTGCACTCACTACAGTATTATTAACTTCGGCTCCTGACAATAAAGATCCTGAAGCGATTTTAAATAATTGGATGGAGACCAATAAAATATTACTCGAACGCTGGTATCATATGATGTCTGAATTTAAAACCAGCAGCACCCATGAGTTCGCCAAGTTCTCTGTGGCATTACGAGAGTTAATGTTACTCAGTATTAATGCTAATGACTAACGAACGAATAGTATAAGTGAAGCCTTGGTCATAACCGGGGCTTTTTTTTAACTAAAGATTACAAGAGATCGAAATGTACTCAATCTTACAAAAAGCGCTATTTACCCAAGATGCAGAGTGGAGTCATGACTTCAGCATAAATTGGCTTAAACGTACTCAGCACAACCCATTAAAAATGATCTACCAACAAACTATTCCCGACAAACCGGTTGAACTGTTAGGCCTCCGTTTTAAAAATCCAGTAGGTCTGGCGGCTGGTTTAGACAAAAACGGCGAATGTATTGACGCGTTTGCAGCCATGGACTTTGGTTTCATTGAAGTAGGAACCGTCACTCCTTTGGCTCAGGCTGGCAATGATAAACCTCGAATGTTTAGATTGCCAAAAGGGCAGGCCATCATCAATCGAATGGGGTTTAATAATAAGGGAGTTGACCATCTTGTGGAACAGGTACAACAGGCACACTACACGGGTGTACTTGGTATCAATATAGGAAAAAACAAACTGACTCCAGACGAGAAGGCCCTCGATGATTACCTAATATGTCTACGAAAAGTCTATGCCCACGCCAGTTATGTCACGGTCAATATTTCTTCTCCAAACACCCCAGGCTTACGCAATCTGCAATACGGCGAGGCGCTTGACGAACTATTAAAGGGCTTAAAGCTTGAGCAAACAAAGTTGGCAGATGTTCACGGTAAGTACGTTCCTGTGCTGGTTAAGATCGCCCCTGATCTGGAGAACGATCAAATTAGAGCAATTGCCGATTCGTTTGTCACTGCCGGGATCGATGGTGTGATCGCCACTAACACCACCCTAGATCGCAGCCTTGTAGCTGGTCAGCAATATGCCGATGAAGCCGGTGGACTCAGTGGCTCGGTGCTACAGCAGCAGAGTCAAGATGTAATGGAAAAATTGTGTCTAGCACTAGATGGCGCGATGCCAGTGATCGGGGTAGGGGGCATTGATTCACCGGCTTCAGCGAAGGCTCGGATCGCCGCTGGATCACCTTTGATCCAAATTTATTCTTCTTTGATCTATCAAGGACCAAATTTGATCAAACAGATCGTAAATAGCTTATAAAGATCCCGCTGCGATCTTGGGCTGTTATGGCAAATAATTATTAGAAAATAATTATATTGCTCGAGAGCCTGTGATAACTTATTTACTGTCCTAAAGTAGAAAAAATTAATTATGCTTTCCCCCAAGTCAAACTGGTATTGGTACACACAGCAGCAAAAGCTTTGTGTGTCTCTGGGTGATGATCTGGAGTTTGTCACGGCGTTTAGTTTGCCTATGCTACTCAATACTCCCAGAGAGCCCATGCTTTTTAGTTTGGAAAACTCGGCGTGTTATTTATCTTTAGCGGACAAATTACAACGCAGTGACCTCAGACGCTCCCCAGCCCAGATGACCCAGATCCTATTAAATGCAACCGCGGCATTAACCTTCCACAAGCCCTTGTCACCTAAGAGCTGGTTTTTCTCTGCACAAGATACCTTTGGCGCCCACAAGCAACTGGCATTTTTGGAGAACGAATATGGAAAAGGCGTGGTATTAGTCATTAGCGAAGAGTATGGCGCGATAACGTGTATGTTGTTGTCCGACTCCTTGCAATTGAACCAGCATAAATCTCTTGTTCAGTTTCAGTTGATTAAAGTTATGGCTAATAGACTTAGCCCCTATATATCCGATATGCCGAGTCTGCAAACAGCGTAGACAGTTAACGGCTGCGGTTGGTGAAACTATTCGCTAATGGTTCCACGATTAGTCATGCGATGTTACTGTATTTACCGTATAATCGCGCCCGATGAAATTGACGGGTAGATTTATGTTTGACTTTTTAGTGACAACAGCAAAAGGCTTAGACGAACTTCTGGCTAAAGAAATTGGCAGAATTTGTCCTGATGTTGAACTAAAAACGAAGCCCGGGCAGGTGCTCTTTACTGGTGAACTTAGTCACGGCTATCGGATATGTTTGTGGTCACGATTGGCAAACAGAGTATTGCTTAAACTGGCTGAGGGTGATGCAGATACCGCAGAGGACCTCTATAAGGTAGCCTCCAGTGTCAACTGGTCGAGTCATTTCCGCTTAGAAGATACCTTTGTTGTGGACTTTAGAGGCAGCAATCACGCCATTAATAATACTCAGTTTGGTGCCTTAAAGATAAAAGATGCCATTGCTGATCAATTTACTGACTTATTCGAGTCACGGCCTTCTGTAGACAAATTAGCTCCATCCATCCGTATTCAGGGACGTTTATGGCAACAAACCCTGGGTATTTATTTAGACTTATCCGGTTTCAGTTTGCACCAAAGGCACTATCGAGTAAGAACAGGCATCGCACCGGTTAAGGAACACATAGCCTGCGCCATGTTAGCCCGTAGTGGCTGGACAGAAAATCAACAGTTACCTTTAATTGATCCTATGTGTGGAGCAGGCACTATAGCCATTGAAGCGGCATTGATGGCAGCCAACATTGCCCCCGGACTTAATCGCACCCAATGGGGCTTCGACCATTGGCAGCAACACGAGCCGGCAATATGGGCCGATTTGCTTACACAAGCACAAGCACAGATTATCGAAACGCAGTGCTCCATCGTCGCCAATGACATTGAACACAGAATGGTCGCTATGGCCAAAGAAAATGCAGATAAGGCGGGCGTATTCAAATACATTACATTTAGCAGTATAGACGCCGTTAAATTGCCTCATGATACTGCACAGGATACCGGCTACATTGTATCAAATCCTCCCTACGGTGAACGTTTAAGCGAGCTAACAGCATTACTACCCCTATTTCAAGGCTGGGGAACATGGTTAAAGCAACATTATCAGGGCTGGAATCTATCCCTCTTGACTGCTAATCGTGACTTATTGAGGCAGATGAAGCTGGTAGCAAGACGGGAATACAAGCTGATGAACGGTAAGCTTGACTGTCTTTTGGTTAATTTCGAGCTGGATGAAAACAACTGTCGAGTGCGGGAGCAACTCCCCCAGAACTTAGACTTTGCCAATCGCTTCACTAAAAACTTAAAACGCACTAACCAGTGGCTGAAAAAGCAAAATACCAACTGCTACCGAATTTATGATGGGGATCTGCCTGAGTATAATGTGGCCATAGATCGCTATGCAGATTGGCTGGTCGTGCAGGAATATGCGGCTCCCAAAGATGTACCCCAGAGCAAAGCGAAGAGCAGATTACATCAGATATTGTTGAGTCTTCCTCAAGTTATTGATATAGAGCCGGATAAGATCGTATTAAAGGTCAGAGAGCAGCAAAAAGGAAAGACCCAATATCAGAAAGTGGCACAGCACCAGCAAACAATTGAAGTGTATGAAAACGGTGCAAAATTCAAGGTCAACCTAAGGGATTATCTGGATACAGGCTTATTTCTTGACCACCGTATTACTCGCCAGTTGGTGCAACAAAAGGCCAAGGGCAAGGATGTACTCAATTTATTTGCTTATACGGGCAGTGTCTCGGTGCATGCGGCATTGGGTGGTGCCAAGTCAGTCACCACGGTTGATATGTCAAACACCTATCTTGATTGGGCGAAAGAAAATTTTCAGTTGAATGAACTGCGCGGTCCCTATGAGTTTGTTCAGGCAGATTGCCTAACCTGGCTGGCTCACCATAGACAGCAATATGATTTGATGTTTATCGATCCGCCATCATTCTCAAATTCAAAACGTATGGATACCACCTGGGATGTACAACGGGATCATCTAGGACTACTAACTGATGCTGTGACATGCCTGCGCCCGGGTGGACAAATTATGTTCTCTAATAATTTTCGTCAATTTAAATTAGATGAAGAAGGTGTATCAGCTCTGGGCTTGAGTATCGAAAATATCAGCAAGCAGACCTTGCCGGAGGATTTTCAGCGTAATCCTAAGATCCACCAGTGTTGGTTGTTATCATTAAACTAATGATACTCAGTCAACTGCTTTGAGAGATTACATTTGAATAAACAATTACAGCTATTTACCGGAAAAGACTGCTGCTTGTGTGAGCAGGCAGCGCAGCTCGTGCAGCAATGTGCGCCAAATTGGTATAGCCAACTACAAAAAGTGGATATTAAGTCAAGCCCGGATCTTTATCATTTATATGCCGCCCGAATTCCGGTGCTTAAACGTATCGATAAGCAAGCAGAATTAGGCTGGCCATTCGATGCACAACAACTAACAGAGTTTTTATCTTGAGTTTATTACAACTAAAAAATGCCAGTATCATCTTCGGTCATCCGCCTTTACTCAGTGGGGTGGAATTAGTTATTCATCCCGGTGAACGAGTGTGTCTGGTAGGTCGCAATGGCTGTGGCAAGTCTACCTTGCTAAAAATCATTGCCGGAGAACTTAAGCTGGACGATGGGCAACGATTGCTCGGCAGCCAAGTCAAAATATCTCGTCTTCCACAAGACCCTCCAGTCAGTGTAGACAGCAGCTTATTCGATTATGTGGCCGAAGGGATGGCGGAAGTAGGACAGTTGCTTAAAGACTACTTTCATCAAACCCATGTTATCGCTACAGACTATAGTGAAGAGCAGTTAAACAAGCTGGAAAAGCTGCAGCAACAGTTAGACCATCATGATGCCTGGCAATTTGAGCAGAAAATCATGCAGGTCTTAACCCAATTGCAGCTCGATCCAGATCAACAATTATCTTCATTATCAGGGGGGTGGCGACGTAAAGCCGCATTAGCCAGAGCCTTAGCTAACCAACCGGATATTTTGTTGCTGGATGAGCCAACCAACCACTTAGATATCCAAATGATTAAATGGCTGGAAAAAACCGTATTGGATTATCAAGGCGCTGTGGTGTTTGTTAGCCATGATCGGGCCTTTATCCGCAATGTGGCAAGTCGTATTATTGATTTAGACCGCGGGAATTTGGTCAGCTACCCAGGTAATTATCAGGAATATTTAGACAAGAAAGCCCACGATCTGGAAGTAGAAGAAACGCAAAACGCTTTATTTGATAAAAAGTTAAGTCTGGAAGAGACGTGGATCAGGCAAGGTGTGAAGGCCAGAAGAACGCGTAATGAAGGCCGAGTGCGGGCACTTGAATCACTGCGCAAAGAGCGTTCTGAACGGCAAAATTTACAGGGTAGGGCGAAGGTTAGTCTTGGCCAGAGTCAAAATTCCGGAAAGTTGATCTTCGAAGCAGAGCAAATGAACTACGCTATTGACGGCAAAACCATCGTTAAAAACTTAGACTTATCTATATTTCGTGGTGAAAAACTGGCGCTCATTGGACCGAATGGTTGTGGTAAAAGTACCTTAATTAAATTGTTGTTGGAGGAGTTGGCTCCCAGCAGTGGCACAGTGCGCTGTGGTACAAAAATTGAATTGGCTTACTTCGATCAACATCGAACCCAATTGGATACCAGCTTGAAAGTCATTGACGCCATCGCCGATGGTAAGCGTGAAGTGATGATAAATGGTGTATCCAAACATGTAATCAGTTATTTACAGGATTATTTGTTTATCCCTGAACGCGTTAATGTTCCGGTCAGTTCCTTATCAGGCGGCGAGAAAAACCGTTTATTATTAGCCAAGCTAATGCTCAAGCCCAATAATCTATTGATTTTGGATGAGCCCACCAACGATCTTGATGTTGAAACCCTGGAATTATTAGAAGATATTTTAGGTAATTATCAAGGTACACTTATCCTAGTGAGTCATGACAGGGAATTTGTTGATAACGTGGTTGATGCCAGTCTGTTTTTTGAAGGCGAGGGTGTCATCAATGAATTTGTTGGAGGCTATGCGGATATTTTTTCTTGGTATGATCAGCAGGCAGCAAAAAATAAGCCTAAAGCTGAAACTAAACAAAGTTCTGGTAGT
>JAWUXW010000063.1:0-12197 GCA_034111125.1 Paraglaciecola sp. | reverse complement strand
CCAATTTCAACCCCATCTTCGGATACGGAGAGTTGCTCGTCGAACACTTCCTCGTCAAATAAACTGCCATCGGTTTCCCAGGGTAGGTCATTTAATTCCAGCTCGAAGCCGAACGTTTCCGGCACGGTATGACTAGCAAATACCTTGTCGACAGCAAAATTCTGCCATTTTTGCTCTTCATCGAGGATCAGGTAGGAGTAGCTGTTCTTTTCCTGATCTACATACAGACCTAATTGCTGTTGGTTTAAGATGGCAAAATCAGAGGCCATATTAAACACCACTTCAAAACGTTGTACCTGCTTTTTCAACAGATCTGCTTGGTCTTGTCCCACCACATTAAATAATACCGTAGCCACCGCCAAACCCATAATAAACATCACCAGCATTACCTCAATGAGAGTAAAGCCAGGTTGCAGTGGTCGATGGTGGGCGCTGCTTCTCACGTGTATGGACTAGTTAAGATAGTCGTTAATATTCCAGTTACCAATGTCGTCATCGGTACCTGCTTCGCCATCCGGGCCATTACTATAAATATCTACGGCGGCCAGTTCTCCCGGACTAAGCAATTGGTAAGGATTACCCCAGGGATCATCAGGCAGACGTCTGATAAACCCACCTTGCTGATAGTTACGGGGGATGGGATCAATAGTCGGCTCATTCACCAGGGCATCTAAACCCTGCTCAGAACTGGGGAATACGTTATTTTTCAGCTTGTACATTTCAAGGGCGCTTTCCAAACTTTGAATATCCACCGCAGCTTTTTTAAGTTGGGCTTCTTCCTGGCTACCGAGTATTTGCGGCGCAATCATCGAGGCCATAATACCGATGATCAGCAGCACCACCATCACTTCAATCAAGGTGAAGCCTGTTTGTTTGCGCTTCATTTGTTTGCTATTTACTACTTTCATTAGATATTCACCATATTATTTAACGCTAGAATGGGTTGCAGGATGGCCATGACAATAAACAGCACAATACCTGCCATAGATACAATCAGTACCGGTTCAAATACCTTCAATGACACACCTACTAATGCTTCAAATTGTCTGTCTTGATTATCCGCAGCCCGGCCCAGCATTTGTTGTAATTCTCCGCTGCGTTCTCCGGATGCAATCATGTGCATCATCATCGGCGGAAACATTTTTGTCTGCTCCAGAGAGGCCCGCAGACTGGAGCCTTCTTTGACATTAGTTGCTGCCCCTTTGACTGCATCTTTAATATATAAGTTTTGCAATACGTCGCTGGAAATACGCATACTTTCTAGCAAGGGCACGGCACTGGAAGTCAATATACTTAGAGTTCGAGCAAAGCGAGCGGTGTTTAAGCCCTTGGACACTTTACCCAACAGCGGCAGACCCAGAATAAACTTATGATAGCGTTTTTTCATCGCCGGTTGCTGCAACACACGACCAAGGGCGACCGCTAAAAGCACAATCACAAGACCCAAGAACAGGCCATAGGCTTGCAGCCATTCACTGATCACAATCAATATTTTGGTGATGGTGGGTAAATCCTGCCCCATATGATCGAATTGACCGACTATTTTTGGTACCACCACGGTTAACAGCAGCAGCACAATGGCCATGGCAAAAAACATCATTATCATCGGGTAGACCATGGCCTGGGTGATTTGACTACGGGTTTGCTGACGCTTCTCGGTATAATCTGCCAGACGATTGAGCACGATATCTAAATGGCCGGATTTTTCACCTGCCGCAACCATGGCGCGAAATAACTGGTCAAACACGTGGGGGAATTCATTCATGGCGTCGGCTAGGCTATGGCCCTCAACCACTTTACTGCGCACGGCCATCATCATGTTCTTTTGACGAGGTTTTTCGCATTGCTCAGCCACCGCCAATAGGGCCTCTTCAATCGGCAAAGAGGCTTCTACCAATGTAGCCAACTGGCGAGTTAATAAGGCTAAGTCTGAGGCGGAAATTTTTGCTTTAAATAAACCGAAACCACTGGCAGATTTGCGCTCCCGCTCTACAACCTGTTCAACTTCTAGGGGGATCAGGTCTTTTTCACGGAGGGCCTGGCGAATTTGTCGGGCATTGTCGCCCTCTAATACACCACTCTTATTCTTGCCATTGTTATCAATAGCCTTATACGCATAAGCGGCCATCTATTCTTCCCGAGTGACGCGCAGCACTTCTTCAAGTGAGGTGATACCTTGCAACACTTTTTCACAGCCATCATCACGGATACTTGGCGTGGTTTGGCGAATATGTTTTTCGATGGCTTGCTCGCCATGGCCGTTATGGATCAATTCTCGAATGCCCTCATCGACTATCAACAGCTCATGAATACCGGTACGGCCGCGATAACCGGTTTGGTTGCAGGCAGCACAACCTTTTGGTCCAAAAATTGGCTGTTTATCACTTAAGGTATTTTTGATCCCGAGGATCTCGCATTCCTGCTCGCTGGGTAGGTGATCTACTCTGCAAACAGGGCAAAGGGTACGCACCAAACGTTGTGATAGCACAGCGAGTAAGCTGGAGGACAATAAAAACGGTTCGATGCCCATATCTTCTAAACGGGTAATGGCACCGGCGGCCGTATTGGTGTGCAAGGTAGACATCACCAGGTGGCCGGTCAAACTGGCCTGTACGCCCATTTGTGCGGTTTCCAGATCACGAATTTCTCCCACCATCACCACGTCAGGATCCTGTCGCAATATCGCCCGTAACCCCCGGGCAAAAGTCATATCAACCTTCGGGTTGACCTGAGTTTGACCTATGCCTTGCAAATCAAATTCGATGGGGTCTTCTACTGTTAAGATATTGCGGTCTTTGGAATTAATTTCACTTAAACCGGCATACAAGGTGGTGCTTTTACCGGAGCCTGTGGGGCCGGTGACCAAAATAATGCCATGGGGTTTGCGAATAAGCTTGGAGAAGTGATCTCGATTAGTTTTTTTCATGCCTAAATCTTCAAGATCCAGACGCACATTGTTTTTATCCAGCAAGCGCAGTACGACTCTTTCCCCATGACTTGAGGGCATGGTAGAGACCCGCACGTCAACGGCACGACCGGCAATACGCAAAGTTATGCGGCCATCCTGAGGCAAGCGTTTTTCGGCGATGTCCATCTTCGACATGACCTTGATGCGGGATACTAACATGGAGGCCATTTTACGGTTCGGACGCAAAATCTCACGCAGTACGCCATCTACCCTGAAACGCACTAACAACTGGGTCTCGAAGGTTTCAATATGAATGTCCGAGGCGCCTTCTTTGATCGCCTCGCCGAGCATGGCGTTGATCAATTTGATAATAGGCGCGTCGTCTTCACTTTCCAGCAAATCTTCGGTGTCCGGTAATTCTTCAGCCAGAGTAAATAAATCGCTTTCGTTACCGATGTCTTCCATCAATTGCTTGGCTGCAGAAGAGTCACGCTGAAATGCGCGGGTCAGGATGGATTCAAATTGGCTTGTTTCAATTTTCTTCAGGCGAAATTCAGTCCCCAAAAAGCGCCTTACTTCGGCAAAAATGGCGAAATCTGTTTCGCTGGTATGATAAAGGGCCGTAGGACTTTCTCCCGTGTCTAACAGCACCTTGTGCCGCTTGGCAAAACTGAAGGCTAATTGCTTATGCTCCGGCTCGATTATCGGTGCATCAATGTCTGTACCGGCGGCAACTAAAGCCTGTTCTTCCGCCTCCACTGTGCTTAACAGCTGCGCAGACATAGCTAGTCCTCGTCCTTATCTTTGTTCTGCAAATACTCTTCAAAGGTGGGCGGCAAGCTTAACTTGTCATCCCATTCTGGTAGCGAAGGTCCTTCGGTGAAGGGCATCAGCGGAATACCCTGAGACTGACGTTTCAGCTGCTCGGCGCGAATGTAGTTGTATTTGCGATGGCTAATTTCGTTCATGGTCACACCGTCACGGACGATGGTCGGGCGGATAAACACCATCAAATTGCGCTTACGCTTGCTGGTGGTAGTGGATTTAAACAAGTGTCCTAAAATAGGAATGTCACCTAACAGAGGCACTTTTGAGATGCTTTCTTGCACATCTTCATCGATTAGGCCACCGAGTACAATGGTGCCGCCATCATCTACAATCACCGTGGTTTTGATTTCACGTTTGTTAATGGTGATATCTACCGAGGTTGCGCCACTTACACTGGATACTTCCTGTTCGATCAGCAATTGTACTGCGTCCCCTTCATTGATTTGCGGGGTGACTTTAAGCTTGATACCCACCTCTTTGCGATCCACAGACTGAAAAGGATTGGCGTTGTTGGACCCGGTTGATGAGCCGGTAATAATCGGCACCTCTTGACCTACGATGAAAACCGCTGCTTCATTGTCCAGGGTAGTTAAGTGAGGCGTGGCCAGAATATTGGAATTGGTATCGGTACTCACTGCTTGTAACACCGCGCCCCAACCATCTTTTACTCCGCCCAATATAAAGCCATTTACGCCGCCAAGTAGGGATGCCAAACTAGAAAAATCCCCTTGCACCGTATCCGTGGTTTCCACCGGTGTTCCGTCATTAGAAGAGGTGGTAACGGTGGTGACTTTGTCTTGCGCCTGTTGCGCTGCTACCGCCAATGAGCCGATGCCAACCGTACCGTTAGTAAATTGCTGCCCGCCCCCTTTTTCATTGGCCCATTGCACGCCTAGGGTAGTGCCGTCGCCTTCAAACACTTCAACGATAATCGCTTCTACTTGCACCTGAGCCCGGCGCACATCCAGTTGGCGAATCACATCTTCTAATGAGCGCATCATATCCGGCTCGGCAGTGATCACCAGGGCATTGGAGTCTTCGTGATGGTCAATGCTAACCCCACGATCATTGATTTTACGGCCTTTAGTTGAGCCCTGTTCTTCGGCTTGAATACTGGCACTCACCCCTTGTAATACCTTGACCAAATCTTCTGATTTGGCGTAATTTAAGAAAATCACCCGGGTATTGCCGCTGGTTTCCAATTCTTGATCCATGCGTTGAATAAGGTTGGTCAGGCGTTTACGGGCCTTAATATCACCGCTTATCATGATGCTGTTAGTTCGATCGTCAGCGACCACTCTGGGAGCCGATTTGCCGGCATTCAACGTCTTGCCCTGGGATTTATTGATGCTGTCAATAATGCGCACCAACTCAGTAGCTGAGGCATATTTAAGCTTTACGATTTCCACTTCTTCATCGCCGGCCTTATCAACCCGCTCAATGATTTCTACCAGGCGATTAACCACTGCGGCGCGCCCGGTGATCATCATCACATTAGAGGCATCATGGCTGACTACGTTACCACCACCGGCCTGATCATTTAGCTGACGTAAAATAGGGGCAAGTTCACGTACGGGTACGTTATACACCGGCATCACCCGAGTGATCATCTCATCCCCGTCAAAAGGCGTACCTTCGACTACCGGTATATTTGAGGTTTTTGCGTCTTTGGAACGAACGACCTTGATGATCCCGCTGGGCATTTCTACCACTGCAAAGTCATACACCTGAAGGACATTTAGAAAAAACTGGTAGTACTGCTCTTCATTTAGCAGGTCGTAACTGCGAACTGAAATTTTTCCCCGAACATTGGGGTCGACGATGATGGTCTTTTTCAGATTTTTACCGACTATATTAATGAACTCACTGATTTCAGTATTTTTGAAATTGGGGGAGTAGTCAGCCGCGGCTAGAATACTGGACGCAGAAAACAGTGCTGCCCCCATTGCCCAACACAAGCCGGTTAATATACTGCGGCCTGTTAGCCTACTTTTTGTCATTCTTTTCATACCTTTTCCGCAGATGGGATATCTAAGTAAATGGTGAGTAACTCGTCTTGGCGACTCACGGTCATTTGTAGGGATTGCATCTGTCTTAATGCGTTCATCGCTTCTAAGGACTGTTGCCTGTCGGTTAAATCCAAGCCGTTAATTTCAATCACTATGTCTCCAGGCTTCAGGCCAGCTTCTTTAAATAATTCGGGGTTTTTACCTGGGCTAACCCGGTAACCCTGCAATTCGCCACTTGGCCGGTGCGGGGAAATGACAATAAAGTCTGTGAAATTAGCCGGTTGCTGCTGCAATTCACGCCTTGCCTGCAAGGCGTCGTCAGACAAAGTACGTCTTTGTTGTCCCGGGCGTTTCTGTTGCTCCGCTTGTTCCACTGCAGTTGCCGGCTGGCTCTGGGGTTTGCTGTAATCTATACCATCTAACATCAGTGTTTCATTTGCGGGGCCATTTTTGATGATCACCCTATCTGCATAGACTTCTTTAAGCGTTGCCCTGGTGCTGGTGATTTTTTCTCCAACTCCATAGGTCTCTTGTTTACCACTATTCTCAATAATAGCTGCCCCCTGATCCTTTAAGCTACTGGCAACGACTCCGCTCAGAGTTAAGTTCAACTTGGTCTCGGGTGCGTCGATTACTTGCACCTCTTCAATCGCCTGAGAGGATAAGTCGCCAAACAAGTTTAATCGCTTGATACTGGCCAAATCTAGCTGAACAGATGCTGAACTCCCTGATTTTAACACGTTTGTTGTTGAGGTACTTGCGGCGGCGTTCTCAGCTTGGGGAAGCAATCGCCATGTTAGCTCGGCTCCATAAGCCAGTAAAAAAATCGCCAATAAGGCCACCACCAGCAAATTAATCTGTTGCTGGTACTTGAGGACTTGGAGCCAAAGCTGATTAACGTTATAATTTGCGACTGTCATTATCTCTCGGTTGGATCGTGATTGAGCTTAACTCGCCAATGATAGCGAGTCACAGGTGGGGTAACAACTCTAATCAGCCATCGTTATAAAATAATTACGTTTTTATATGAATAATTCACAAAAGAAAAATCATACGGACGAACAGTTATCTCTGCGCTTAGATAAATGGTTGTGGGCAGCCCGCTTATTCAAAACAAGGGCTATCGCCAGAGATGCAGTGCAATCTGGCAAAGTGCAATACAATGGCCAGCGCAGTAAACCGGGCAAGATAGTGGAGTTGGCAGCCAGCATAAAAGTTCCTCATGGCTATGATTTTAAAGAATTGATAGTGCTTGAGTTAAGCGAACAGCGCCGGGGAGCGCCAATGGCGCAATTAATGTATCAGGAGAGTGAAGCCAGTATGCAACAGCGGCAAAGCAACGCCGAGGCCCGTAAACTTAGCGCCTTTCATAGCCCCAAACCCGATCACCGGCCGGACAAAAAACAACGTCGACAAATTATTCAATTTAAACAGCAATAACTAAGGCAAGCTAACCTATGTCATTTGATCAACTACATCGCTATATATTTAATAAGGCTAACGTGCGCGGTGAACTCGTGCGTTTGCAAGACAGCTATCAGGCCATTCTGGACTCAAGCGATTACCCGTCAGTGATCCAGAGGTTGTTAGGCGAGCTAATGGCTGCCACCAGCTTGCTCACCGCCACCCTTAAATTTGAAGGGGATATTGCAATTCAGTTGCAAGGAGAGGGTGTAGTAAAGTACGCGGTCATCAATGGCGCAGTTACTAAAGGTAGTGAAGGCCAGAAACTGCGCGGTGTGGCCCGGTGGGATGAAGAATTAGCAACGCTACCTACGGATTTTGCTGGTTTATTTGTAAAAGGGGTGATGGTGATCACCATTACGCCTGAGCAAGGCGAGCGTTATCAGGGCATGGTGGCACTGGATAAACCCAGCCTGGCGGAATGTATCGAAGGGTATTTTGTGCAAAGCGAGCAGCTTGCGACTAAGGTGCTGCTAAGAACCCAATTACAGCTTGATTCGAGCAAGGCATGCGGGATGTTTTTGCAAGTATTACCCACCAGCAGTGCCGCGACTGATATTGCGGATACGGAGTTTGAGCATCTGTCCAAACTCACTGAAACCGTCAAGAACGAAGAGTTATTTAACTTACCCACCGAAGAATTGTTGTATCGCCTTTATCATCAAGAACAGGTAGAGCTTTTCAAGCCCCAGGGGATTGTTTTTAAATGTACTTGCAGTAAAGAGCGCAGTGCCGCGGCTATTTCAGGCATTGGTATAGAAGAACTATTAGAAATAGTCGCTCAGGAAGGGGAAGTAAAAATGAACTGTCAATATTGCCACACAGAATATAGCTTTGACGCGATAGATGTGGAAGCGATTCATGCAGGCACCTTCGGTCGGGAACAAAGTGTCCAGTAACGTCGAGACCTTCGAAGAAAAGTTTTGGCTACAAGGAGCGTCGTTTACGTGATATTTGCAATAAACACGGTGGCTACCAAGCCGCCTTCTGGGTGATTTTGCAATTCAACCTTACCGCCGTGCATGTCGACTATACGTTTGATAATAGCTAAACCCAGGCCAGAACCTAAACTCCCCCTGGCCTTATCACCTTGAGTAAATGGCTGAAACAAATTGTCCCTTTGCTCAGCTGGAATTCCGGGGCCAAAGTCTCGTATCGAAAAATACACCCACTTATCTTTGCTGTTGCCGCCAGAGGTGATAACTATCTCATTACCCCCATAACGAAAGGCATTTTCTATAAGGTTGTCCAATACCCTTTTTAAGGCCACCCGGCGAATAAGAATTTTCGGTAAAGGCGTTAAATTCAGTTGGATAGTGTGGTCTTCTTCAATATTGCGCGCCTGCACCGCCTCTTTAATCAGGCCGTTGATATCCTCTGCCGCAAGTTTTTCCTGCTGGTCCTGACGTACATAGTCAATAAATTGATCGATAATCTCGTTCATATCCTCAATATCGTGAACTATACCGTCTTTTATCCAGTCCTGATCGTCGGGGAGCATCTCGCTTGCCAGACGAATACGGGTTAAAGGCGTACGTAAATCGTGGGAGATGCCAGCCGTTAACAGAGCCCTGTCATCTTCGAGTTGCTTGACGCCTTTGGACATCTGATTAAAGGCCTGAGTAACCGCCACCAACTCGCTTGAACCTTCCTCTTTTAATGGCTTAGGAACCTGGCCCCGACCCACCAGCAAGGCGGCATTTTGCAGGGCGCTTAAAGGCCGGTTTAAGCGACGCACAAATATCCAACTTCCGGCGACACTCAGAATACTAATCATCAGCAGGTAAATGGTCAAAGGAGAAATGTCAGCCTCGTTTAAGCCGATCATCGATATGGTGACCCACACTTCCGGATCTTGCGGGGGATTGATCCAGTATAAGTAAGGTTCCCCGGGGGTAATTCTGACCTCGGCCTGCCCCCCTAGCTTTTCTGACATTTCTCTGGACCAAAACTGATAGGGGATGGCCTGTTCCAGCCCTTGTTTCAAAGCCTCTGATTGATTGTAAACACGCGTACCTGTGGCGGCAAAGAACCGTTTACGTAATTCCGGATCCTGATGGTCAATATCTTCAATAAAAATTAATTTTACCTGGTTGGCTAGCAAGTTATTGATCTGCTGTACATTAGGCTGAACAAAGTAATAGGTGACTGATAGTAACGATACAACCTGATTGATCAGCAATAATATGCCGATCAACAGTACAGTCTGACCAAAGGCGCTTTTGGGGAGGAATCTCACGGGTTTACGGCATGTATTTTAATGCAACTATGCCTGTTTTTCGCCGTCGGGCACAAATACATAACCTAGTCCCCATACGGTTTGTATATAACGGGGGTTGGCTGGATCTTCTTCAAGCATGCGACGTAAACGAGAAACCTGAACATCTATACTACGTTCAAGGGCACTGTAGTCACGGCCACGAGCCAGGTTCATCAATTTATCTCTGGATAAGGGCTCTCGGGCATGGGTAACTAAGGATTTTAATACCGCAAATTCACCACTGGTAAGGGTCATGGGCTGGCCATCCGCGCTCATTTCACGGGTACCTAAATTCAGGCTGAATTTACCAAATTCAACTATTTGCTCTTCCTGAGACGGTGCGCCAGGGGCTTCCGCAGTTTTACGGCGCAGTACTGCTTTAATGCGCGCCAGTAGCTCGCGCGGGTTAAAGGGTTTTGGCAGGTAATCATCTGCGCCCATTTCCAGACCGATGATGCGATCGACCTCATCCCCCTTGGCGGTCAGCATGATAATCGGAATTTCATTTTCTTTTTGACGAAGGCGACGACAAATTGACAAACCATCTTCACCTGGCAGCATCAAATCCAGCACTAGCAAATGGAAATTTTCACGCTCCAGGTATCTGTCCATCTGCTCAGAATTGGCTGCTGCGCGCACCTGATAACCTTGCTCAACCAGGTAACGCTCAAGCAAACTGCGCAGGCGCATATCGTCATCAACAACCAAAATTTTTGTGGTTTCCTGTCCCATCATCCAATCTCACTTTGAATAGTATTACCTACTATAAGTGAAAGGCTGAGATATCAAAAGCTTGCTGTCATAAGCTAGCACTTTGGATTGTTACAAAGTTTGTCCTCCTGTAATTTTTTTAGCTGATTTAGTGCTCCTGCAGGTGATGCTTACTGGTTAGGCCAAAGTCTTGCAAAATCATATAGAAGGCGGGTAAGACGAATAATATTAGGCAGCTTGAGGTGATGATCCCAAAAATCAAACTGACTACCAAAGGCTGCAGTACTAGAGCTTGAGTACTGGTTTCCAGTAACAGCGGGAAAGTTCCAGCCACTGTGGTCGCACTGGTAATAAACACCGCTCTAAAACGTTCCCGGGATGCATTGACTGCTGCCTCATGGGCTTGCTGACCTTCTTTCATATGTTGCTTGATAAACACCACCAGCAAGATGGAGTCGTTTACCACTATTTCGGCCAAAGAAACCAAGCCAACATCACCATAAGCGGCTCAAAATAACTCTTAAATTGAAAACTCAAAATAATATATACACCCACCAAACCCATCAAAAACTTAGTCACTATCGATTGTGCGGTGGTATTGACTTCTTTGGCTTCACCCTCAAAACTAGCGGTAATGCCGGGGTATTGAGCCATAAGTGCTGAAATAGCGAACTTAATAATTCGCCAGGATCTTCAATTTGATTAATACCTGGAAGAATTTGTTATTGCCTGAGTGAAACTCAAGGGCGCTGAAGTAACTCTGCTTAACACCGTTATTTCTATGTAAAAAAATAGCGTACGGTTTTCGAAAACAGGCCAGTAAGTTTAATTCCAAAGATAGCTATAAAATCGATATTACTTATTATGCAAAGCCGAGTTTACGCTATTTATCCGTTACCCAGTCCATTTGGAAACCGGCTTTGCGCTTTTTATCGAGCAGTTCTTCGAGTAGGGGCGACAAAATCAACTCCATGGCCAGGTTCATTTTGCCTCCCGGCACGACAATGGTATTGATGCGAGACATAAATGCGCCATCGATCATTTGCAGTAAATAAGGGTAGTTAACGCTTTTCATCTCACGGCGAAAACGCACAACCACAAAACTTTCATCCTGGCTTGGGATCTCACGGGCACTGAAGGGATTGGAAGTATCGACCGTAGGCACCCGTTGAAAATTAACATGAGTACTGGAAAACTGGGGAGTAATATATTTGAAATAATCATCCAGGCTGCGCACAATACTGCTCATCACCGCTTCACGGGAGTGACCACGTTCGTTGGTGTCACGGACAATTTTTTGGATCCATTCCAGGTTTACAATCGGCACCATGCCTACCAGTAAGTCAACATGCTTAGCCACATCCACATCTTCGTTTGTCACGCCACCATGCAAACCTTCGTAAAACAAGACATCGGTATTTTCCGACAGATCCTGCCAGGGCGTAAAAGTGCCTGGCATTTGGTTGAATGGCACCGCCTCGTCAAAGGTATGTAAATATTGACGATGTTTGCCCATACCCGTTTCAGCGTATTCCTTAAACAAGGATTCGAGCATCTCAAAGTCATTCGCCTTGGGACCAAAATAACTGATGTGCCGCCCTTGTTCCTGAGCCTTACGGATCTCTAATTCCATTTCAGGACGGGTAAAACGATGGAAACTGTCTCCCGCAACCACCGCCGCATTTACTGACAGATTGCGGAATATGTGACGAATAGCGTTAGTCGTAGAAGTGGTGCCTGCACCAGACGAGCCTGTGATGGCGATAATGGGATGTTTGACTGACATACATTTTCTTTGCGGCTAAACGGATGCTAGTTATAAGCAAGCACCGGGCCCGGGTCAAGGCTTAGTACCGTTTAATCTTTGCCAAATAACCGGAATATCACTCGATTAAATGGATTTTCCGCAATGGGGACAATGGCTTGCAGCTGGCTTTTTATTTTGTTTATCAATCATGTTAAATACTAACTCTGCTTGCTCCTTTTCGATATCTAAACTTTCTCGCAGTTGTTCCAG
>JAWUXW010000062.1:0-7025 GCA_034111125.1 Paraglaciecola sp. | reverse complement strand
CACAGCAAACATCAAACATTGATTTATCGGCAATCGGAAAATCGCTAAGCATAGTGGCTAGCGCTCTAATCATTACGTTTGGATTATTTGTTGCCATGGATAAGCTGACATCGACAGACAAACTAGTGATTAACTCCCCATCGGAAACGGTAATTATTGATCCGGTTTACAACGAACCAGACGAAATACTAGTAGAGGCTCCTCGGAAATTATCGCCTCCACAAGTCAAAGAGATCCCCACAGCAATACCAAAGAACATTGATGATATGCCTGAAGATCTTATGCCAAGTGTAGGGGCCGAGTTCACCTTGTCGGCACCCATTGTCAAAAACACATTCAGCACGACATTTGCTGTAACTGATGGCGATGTACGCCCTATAGTAAGAGTAGAGCCTAAGTATCCTATCGAAGCAACTCGAAACGGCATTGAGGGTTGGGCGAAGCTATCCTTCACGATCAATACCATTGGCCAGGTAATTGATGTAAAGGTACTTGATGCCGAGCCAAAACGTGTTTTTGATCGTGAAGCCTCTCGTGCATTGAAGAAATGGAAATATCATCCGCAAGTTGTAGATGGCGTACCCGTCGCTAAAAGCAATATGGTGGTTGTGTTAGACTTTAAACTAGCGCGAGAAGAATAGAGTTCAGTGTTTGGAGATGTGGAATGAGTTTTACACTTGCAATTAAAGCCTTATTTAACACCGGTATCAGCAATGAAAAACTGATGCTGGACTACGCTGAAACCGAGGATAGCAAGCTTCTCTCTCAGCTATATGACAAATGTGCTGACGATTTGTATCACTTCCTGCTTACCCAAGCAGGCAACGAATTGGCCAAAGACATTAGTCAACAAACCTGGTTAAAGGTCATTGAAAAAAAACACCTGTATCGAGACTCAGGGCGGTTTATTGCTTGGCTTTTCACTCTAAGTAGACATTTATTAATTGATGAGTTTCGCAAAAGTGGCCGTCTCAGTCAGTTGAATAAGCAAGCTGAGCTAAGTTCCATCAGCCCCCCACTTACCCCATCCTTCGATACCATACTTGCGGCATTCGACCAAGCGTTGCGTACTCTGCCCTTTGAACAGAGGGAAGCTTTCTGTTTACAGCAAGAAGGCTTTAGCCTAACGGAAATTGCCAGTATCACCACCAGCCCTATTGAAACGATAAAGAGCCGCTTGCGTTATGCCAAAGCAAGCCTCAAACAACAGCTTGAGAATTGCCATGACTAAGCATAACGAAGACCAGCAGATACAATTGAATGAACTCTATCAACGGCGAAAATCCGCCTATAAAGTCCCTTCATCGATCAAAAGGCGTATCCTCCATGCAGCCAATAAAAAGGAAGACAGCAACTGGCTGAATTTCAACTTTTTGAATTGGACAAGAGGCATTTCACTAGCGGCGGCTACCGCCTTTTTGCTGCGCCTTATCGCTATCCAACGCCACGATATTTTTTGGCCGAAGCAAAATAACCAACAAGTTCAAGTAGTTGAAATTCATACTCTAGCAGATGAAAGTCAATCACTATCTGAAAACATACAAATCAAATACGCAAAAAATTACCAACAATATTTACAAAAACAGGAATTTTCTGCACTTCATCACCGCAAAAAAGCCCTGTTAAACATCACTCGTGCCGGTTGGGAACTAAGCACCTGCAATTTAGAAATAGTCAAAGTCTCAAGAGATGTTCTTCAGGCTCTGAGCAACTTAGAACGTATTGAAAGAAGTTTGCGCCAAGGTGATCACGTTGACATCTACTTCAATCATAACGGCAATATTATCGCTATATCTGAGGCCAAGGATTACCGCAGGTGCTAACAGCGAGAATAACTATTACAACATGGCCTCTAAGGCTTCACCTAGTCTGGATACCCCGACAATTTCAATGCCCGCTATGCCGTTTTTAGGCATATTGGCTTTAGGCACAATGGCTCGTTTAAAGCCGTGTTTAGCCGCTTCAGCGATGCGCTCGCTACCATTGGGTACCGGGCGAATTTCACCGGATAGACCCACTTCACCAAACGCGATTAAGTCCTTATCCAATACCTTATTGCGAAAACTGGAAACAATCGCCAGTAACAAGGCCAAGTCTGCGCTGGTCTCGTTGACTTTTACTCCGCCAACGACATTGGCAAAGACATCATGGTCATTCATCTGAACCTCAGCATGGCGATGCAGCACAGCCAATAACATGGCCAGACGATTTTGATCTAAACCCACGGCGACCCGTCTTGGGTTGCCCATTTGCGAATAGTCGACCAGAGCCTGAATTTCAACCAACAAAGGGCGAGTTCCTTCCCATACGACCATCACGATACTGCCCGGGCTTTGCTGCTCGTCGCGACTTAAAAATATCGCAGACGGGTTATTCACTTCTCGCAAGCCCTTTTCAGTCATGGCAAATACACCAAGCTCATTAACCGCACCAAAACGATTCTTTTGACTGCGCAAAGTGCGATAACGGCTATCGCTTTCTCCTTCGAGCATCATCGAGCAGTCGATACAGTGTTCCAGTACTTTGGGTCCAGCCAGACTACCGTCTTTGGTCACGTGACCCACTAAAAACATGGCGATATGCTGTTGCTTGGCAAAGCGAGTTAAATAAGCGGCGCTTTCCCTCACCTGAGACACACTGCCAGGTGCAGACTGCACATCGGCCACATGCATCACCTGAATGGAGTCAATAACCATGATCTCGGGTTTGTGTTTCATGGCCAGCTCACAGATGCTTTCTATGCTGGTTTCGGTGAGTAACTTCAGCTTGTCTTTTGCCAGCCCTAAACGCTGGGCACGCATCGCCACTTGCTGTAAAGATTCTTCACCGGTGACATACAAGGTATTTCGCTGCGCCGCCAAGCTGCACATGATCTGCAATAACAAGGTGCTTTTACCCGCGCCAGGAGAACCACCGATAAGCATCGCAGAACCGGGCACAATGCCACCGCCCAGCACCCTGTCCAATTCCTTAAAACCGGAAGCAAAACGGGGTAAAGCACTTAAATCAATATTTCCCAGAACTTCAACCTGAGCTGTGGCTTGCCCGGAATAGCCCCCCACATTCCGGCTTGCCTGACTGCCAGCTGCCGCCACCACAAACTCAGTTATTGTGTTCCAGGCATTACAATCGTTACATTGTCCCTGCCAACGGGGATATTCAGCTCCACAATCGGAGCATACAAATGCTATTTTGCGTTTTGCCATATTTATTTACTGTAATTTCGTCAGTGATTATCGTATTTTAACAATACCAAATAGAGTTAAGTACATATTCGTTATTAAAAATAACAACTGGCCGATAAGCCATTAAGAGTGAGCGCAATTTGCGCCCCATAAAAGCGAAGTATTCGGTACACATGAGCCAAGACCTTGAAGAATACCACGACATTATTGAACAGCTAAAGCCTATGATCAATGAGCCTGAATTTAATCAGGTTTTGAATCAGGTTGCTGCCAATGTGCCCAAAAAAAAGCGATTCCTGTTGAAAATGGAACTTAAACGGCTCGCACGCCCCTGCAAACGAGTAATTGATTTAAGGGGACACGTTGATGGTAAGTGCCGCATGTATCAATACCAGGGGCAAGAACATTCTCTGGATGATTTAGCCATAGAGGTCTTTGAACGGCAAGTGCGCTCCTTTGGCGAATACACCATTGGTGTTTACGAAGCAGTTATTAATACCGAAAACAACTTTAGGGTAATGTACAAAAAGCAGCAAGAAAAAAACCTTAAGAAAAAAGGCGGGGCACAAAAAAACACCCCTGAAAGAGGAAGTTACCTTGCCCAATTGATTGAGTTTGGCAACTTTGCTCACCGCAGTGAAGAGCGTATGAATTACGCGATTAGTATTGAAGTATTTTCCGATTTAAATAAAAGTATTCAAGCGACCACGATTGATGTATCTGTCAGCGGTTTAAAAATAAAGCTCAGTAAAGAGCATTTGTTCAAATTGGAAGAACGCTTGACTATTCAGTTTAGGGGGCTTGAGAACGAACATCTATTAGATAAAAAACAGGGGGTGCCCTACACAGTCGAGGGTATTGAGCGAGGTAGGGATGATCTGCGGCTAAATCTAAAACGAGTTTTAGATTTTCCAGCCCCTGCTTTTAAGCAATTTTTTGAGCGTTTTATTCACGGTAATAAACGCCGTTATAAGGTCAATTTGGATAATACCTTTGACGCGATCCACAACAAAACCTATGAGCAGTATTACATTCCTAATTTTGCCTCTATCCCGGTTTATATAGAAAAACGAGACGGTATTTTCAGTCCTAAATATGCCCTGAGTAATGATTGCAATCGAGAAGATATAGACTACTGGAACGACGAAGTACTGGAGTCAAAAATTGGATACCTGTTAAGTGATGTGCGCATTAGACAATGCCTGGCGATGCCAATAGGGCAGCAGGAGACCTACATTTATGTGTTTAACCATGTCAAAGATGAAAAGATCTATTTTTATTCTGCCACCCATCAGGAGTTACAAGCAAAGCCTAATCTAAAGAGCGTATTTCTGGGTTATGGAGCGCGCAAAATTAGCTGGCGAATATACAAATTGCAATTGACCGAAATGCAAGCAACACAGAGCTATCTGCCGCTCTCAATTGCCGACTCGGTGAATGACTCAATTAAGCGGCAAAATCAAAAAACCACTCCTCGCTTGATGGCTCGTCTGCAACATTTATCCCATATTGCCCTGCTCACCAATATCACAGATGAGATGAGCAGCGCCCATTATCAAAAAATAGCGATAAAACGTGACAAGCTGGCCCAGCTAAAAGTATTTGGCCATCCCCGTAACAGACCACCCGAGTCTGTCGCCCAGTTTAGATTTAAATACATTAATCAACGGCGGGAAAAACGTTTTCAGTTGCATACAAAAGTATTGCTTAAATATGACAACAAGGTATCTGAATGCAGGAGCGAGGACATATCGGTCAATGGATTGAAGTTGGACTTAGAGTTGGACTTGGATAATTTTTTTCATGGCGATGTGCTCTCCACAGTTCACTTAAGTTTTCCACAGCTGCAAAAAGTGACTGACAAATACCATCTTGTGGAACTGCCATACACCCTTAAACATATTTCTAAAGATAGAAACACCTTGCACTTGAGCGTGATTAGCGACGAAGTCAATACTACTGCCAAGCAGTTTTTTGAGGAATTGATCAAAGGCAATCGTTCACAACTTAAAGCCTACCCCGAGGAGGAATCGATCCCTGGAATAGGTGAGGCTCTGCGCAATATATACGCAAACAATGTGCTAAATGTGGGATTTTTTTTACGCAAGAAAGGTATAATATTTTCACCTGAAGCAGCGACAACCCACTCCCCCACAACCCGACTCACAACCTTATTAGGGTTTCAGGCAGAACAGGGTTTTCTTAACCTATACCCTTTTTACGTTGGGGTATCTGGCAAGCACGATTTTATTCAATCAAGCATGGGAAAACTAAAAACCAATGGGCGCCCCATTAGCCGTGAATTATTTATCGCTTTTGATCCTAGTAAAGATAAGGTCGCGGATGCGGTAAAGAGTGTTTTTATCGACCAGTTTACTAGTGATGAACAACGCAGACAGTTTATATCTCAAGCCCTAATCGGCGGCCAGTTTGTGGCGATAAAAGTGTTTCTTGCTCGAACTGGCAGACCCGACATAGAAAAACTGCAGTTAGAGATAGATTATGTGGGCGTATATGCCGTGCATCGGGCGAAAATCCTCGAAAAAAAATTATGGAATGTGAGCGGAGTCGGCGACTTAATTGACGTCACGGATGAAGTGATGAATCGCTACGAATTCTCCCCGGAAAAAATTGAGGCCAATATTAAAACTCCGGCGCCCCATGAAATCAAAAAAATAGGTATCGAACTGTTGTTAAAAGTCTAGTAATACCAAGCCATCTAGTCGTTCGCGACTAACACCCATAAAAAGGCATCCAAGCCCCCGGTGCGGATTGCCACATCAGCTTGGGTACGCACAATCGGTTTGGCATGAAATGCCACGCCTAAGGCCGCTGCGTTCATCATGACTAAATCATTTGCCCCGTCTCCCATCGCGATAGTCTGCGAATGGGGTATTGACCACTTTTTCGCCAAAGCACCAAGGGTATTGGCTTTTATCTGAGCATCGACAATGTCACCATCAACCCTACCCTGAAGTCTACCATCAACAATGGCTAATCGGTTCGCGACCGCCGCATCCAACTCAAGTCTATCGGCTAGATAATCAGCAAAATAAGTAAAGCCGCCAGAGGCAATTGCCAACTTCCATTGATGCTGCTTCATTAGACGTACTAAATTGAATATGCCGGGCATCAGTGGCAATGCATCTCTCACTTGTGCCAGGATCGACTCATCCGCCCCAGCCAAACAGGCTACTCTACTGTGTAAGCTTTGTGCAAAATCAAGCTTACCTTGCATGGCCAATTCGGTAACCTTAGATACCTCTTCGCCCACGCCAGCCAAAATAGCAATCTGGTCAATACATTCCACAGCAATAACCGTACTGTCCATGTCCATCAGCAACAGGCCCGGCTCGGCTAAGGTGGGTGCCTTGTCAAACAAACATAATTCCACAGTATGTTTATTGGCGAGTGCTTCAATGGTTTCTCGCAGATCATTGTCAGTGAGACGCTCTACGCGAGCGGCGATGGCAAAGCCTGTCATTCCCTTCATTCTAAGCACTCGATAGGCAGCTACCCTTAACTGCTTGCTCAGTGCCTGCTCCACCAGCATGACCTTTTGCAAATTCAATCCCTCGGCAAACATCAGCAAAGTTGAATCTGTTGCGCCGATTTCAGGCTCTGATCCAACACTCGCTAGCGCGCCATCGATCTTATTGGGGACCAATAAATGCCCTTGCATAAAGGAAAATGATTCGAATTGACTGTGGTCAACCAAACCTTGTAAATATAAACCGGATAATAACTGCTTAGGGGAAATAGTGACTGCGAACACGTAATACTGGCCAGAAAATGTGAGGTGAGGGTATGTTAACCAAAGCGCTGCTGAATGCCAATTAG
>JAWUXW010000061.1:0-46389 GCA_034111125.1 Paraglaciecola sp. | reverse complement strand
GGCACAAGGCAAGACGCTATGCTTGGGTAATTAAGGTTAAACCTTGTGCTTCATCATGCGCTCTTTGTCTCGGGCCCAATCACGGTCTTTAACTGAGTCACGCTTATCATGCTCGTGCTTACCCTTACCCAGATAAATCTCAACCTTGACCCAGTTTTTGCTCCAATACATCGCTGTAGGCAGTATTGAGTAGCCCTGGCGTTCAACCGAACCGATTAATTTGTCCAACTCACGTTTCTTTAACAGCAGTTTGCGGCGACGAGTAGGATCGCACACCACATGGCTGGAAGCCTGGTTAAGCGGTGTGATGGTGCAGCCAATTAAATAGGCTTCACCTTGAATTAGGGTGACATAACTCTCTGACAAGTTGACCTTGCCAGAACGAATGCTTTTCACCTCCCAACCCTGTAAAGCCATGCCAGCTTCGAGTTTGTCAGTGAGACTATACTCGTGGCGGGCCTTTTTATTCAGGGCGATAGTGTTGCTGGATGCGGATTTTGACTTCTTTTTACTCATGGCGCAGCATTATAAAGATTGTCATAAAGTGCACAACAACTTTTATCGCTATTGATATAGATAAGTCAATTTATGCTAAGCTACGCGACGTTTTTGTGATTGAAGCATTATTATCAGCTGGCTTGTGGAGAGTAAATGCCTAATATTTGTCGTAGCGCCTTGGTTGCCTTTAGTGCTGAATCTATGTTTGATCTGATAAATGACGTGGATAGTTATCCAAAATTTATCCCGGGCTGTGCCGAGACCAAAGTACTCAGTCAGACTGATGACAGTATGAAAGCGTCTTTGTTGATCGCTAAGGCGGGTGTCAGGCAGTGGTTTACTACACAAAACACCTTAAAACGCGGCGAGTATATTCAGATGAACCTAGTGGACGGGCCGTTTTCTCGCCTGAGCGGCGGCTGGACGATCACTGCATTGGCAGTAGATGCCTGTAAAATTGAGTTGAATCTGGATTTTGTCTTTTCCAGCAAGTTAGCAGAAATGGCCTTCGGTAGAGTATTTAACTCCATTGCTGTCAGCATGGTAGTGGCTTTTACGGAACGGGCCAAGGACGTTTATAAATGAGGTTAGTAAAGACGTGACAGAGCAACAAATTTCCATTGAAGTGGCCTACGCTATGCCTGACAAACAAGCGCTGCTGGAAGTGGTGATAGAGCAGGGCACTTCGGTCGAGCAAGCAATTTTAGCCTCAGGCATTATTAAACGGTTTCCGCAAATCGATTTAAGCAAAGACAAAGTGGGTATCTGGAATCGCACTTGCAAACTGTCAGATTTTCCAAAAAATGGTGACCGTATTGAAGTATACCGCCCGCTAATCGCCGATCCCAAAGAAGCTCGCCGCCTCCGGGCTGAAAAAGCTAAGGATGAGGGAAGAGCTAATAAAATTACTGGTGGAAGAGCTTAAAAGTACTCAACGAGATATCTTATACATCTTTTGTTGCAATAATATAAACGTGCTTCTCAGGAAACTGATCCAACTCTAAATGCTTGCATGTCACACCATTTTCAAATAGCAATTGTAAGTTTTGCTTAATACCAATCGAACTATATTCAAATGTATCGCCACGCCACTGATCTGTGCTTTCTCCTTCAGGATTCCCAAAGGTGTAAATCAGTGTGCCACCGGGTTAAAGCATTTTGCATAGCTTACGGAGAACGGGCTGCTGCATTTTAAGAGGAAGATGAAAAAGGCTATCCCAGGCGAGGATGAAATCGAACTTATGCTGCGATTCAAAAGTACATATACTTTGTACGGAAAATTTTCTTCGGGATGATTGTGCCGGGCCAGCGTGATCATCTCAAGCGATACGTCTATTTCCGTTATCTTAAACCCTTTGTTTTGTAGTAGCCGAATAAAGCGTCCGCCGGAACCACAACCTACATCCAAGGCGTGATTTAAACAAGCTGAGTAACTTAGCGATTTTTCAACCTGTTCTACACCATAGGCAGACGCTTACATCCAAAAGATATTACCCGCATTCAAACACGTCACAAAAATTGTTTACCAGACTTGTTACCACATTAACCGTTTTGTACCAAACACTGTGCAGAGAGACTAAAAATGTTGTTAATGTGTATTAGTGTTAATTTTGAAGTTATGTATCATTTGCACAGGTTTGTAAACAGAAGAAAGGCCATCAAAATGACGGCCTTCCTTCCTTTCTTTATGATTAGACAATCAAGTTTACTTAATATCACCTAGTAGCTGGGGAGCGCCAAAAGCAGAAAGATTACCACCTACTTTGGCTATCATCTTTTCCCAGAACCCTTGTAGTGAATTCAAGGCTGCTTGCGATGAATATGCCTTACCACCCATAAGGTAGCCACCACCTATGACAAATACGTCCACTGAAGACAGGGCACCATCAGGGATAAGTGAGGTATATTTCGCGAACTCTGTATCTTCATCGATTTCACGTACACTGCCATTAGCGTAGAAGCTAGATACGTCTGAGTTTTCCAGCATGTCGGAAACTAGGATAAGGATCTTTCTTCCCTCACCTGCATCTGCAAACAGTGAGCGAGAGACCGTCATTAACGAACCTACCAGTTCCGTTTTAGGGTAAGTTTGTTCGCTGTCATGAAAAGACTCTTTTAACTTTCCATGTACCAGACGAATAGCTCCGCCTTTCTGCTTGTCCATGCATGAATCAAACTTATTGAGCTTGATTCGATTCATAGCGTTACGTTGGTCGCCAGAAAGGGCGGCATCGAACGTACCGTCAAAAATCACATCCGTATATCGGCCTTGTGCGTTTGCAGAGAACGGAACGATACGAATTCTGTCACCGCTTCCTAATAGTTGGTCCACCTGCATATGGACAGTCTTTTTAAGGTTGGTATCAAGGTTTACAGTTTGATCGACCATCACCACGACATCACGACTATAAGAAGTAGGCTTTTGTTCAGCCAAGTCTGCGTAGTCATAACATGAGATAATGTCGTCGCGTTCGGTTTGCGCTGCTGTATTTAGGCTTAATGCTGCTAACATAAGTGTCACAATAGTCTTTTTCATTATAGCTTTCCTTCTGCTTTAAGCTTATCAAGAATACGAGCCCGCTGCTCTTCAGGACTTTCTTGTTTCTGCTTCATTTCCTCAAGTAGCTGACGTTCGACTTCCTCATCACTTAGTTCTTTTTGTTGCGCGTCTCGAAGTAATTGTTTTTCAACCTCTTCATCTGATACTGTACTTTCGGGTGCACTGCTACCTGATGGTGTTGACTCAGCACTGCCCACGATATTTATATGCTCTTGGTCTTTAGTCAACGTAGTTTGAGTACGACGGTTACGACTAGATAACGTCTGCTCTGTGTTTTCCTCAATAAAATCCAGAAAAGTACGTTCTGAGGCGGAATTGATAAGTGCATCAACTTTACTATTCATCGTCTCACCAGCAAGTACCTTTGCCATTTTTGACTGAAGTACACTCAATGTCTTTTGAGCACGCTGGGAAATATTACTTGCTTTACTATCCATTGTATTTTCATAATGTGACTTAGTTTTGTACTTGTTCGTATTTTCCCATGCAGTTTTTGACTGTTTACCTACGAATCCGTACTTATGAGCAACCCATGTAGCAAATGCCTGTAATACTAAGAAGAGTATTGCAAGCATACCAAACGTTGCCCAACTGCCTTCTTTCGTCGCTTTACAAATCTCTGACTCACCTTTCTCTTGAGCCGCTTTAGATGTCTCAACCGCTTCTGTTGGTGGAGGAGGAGTGTCGCTGTAAAGGTCATCAAGACTAAGGGATGCACCATCTGTTGCACTTTCGCCTGTCATGCACATGACATCCTGTGTTTGTGCTACCTCGAGTGTTTTCATCCTAACAAAGGTAATTATGATACTGATAACGACAATAGCCACGACAGCCAAAGTGGTGAACCTATGCTTAACTCTTGGGTCATCACCTACATCTAATCTATCAAGACGGCGTTTATAAATTGGCTTATTTGCATCTGAACGGTCAGAAATTTCAAAGTCTTTCTCAATGAAATCGAGCGTCTTTGGTTTATCTTTTGAGTCATCTGCTTTCCAGTTGTTTCGGATGCGTTTGATAATGCCGTTGCAGTATAATTCATGACCCATCAAGTGGGTAAGGAATGCAAGGATAACGGCAAAAGCAAAAGCAACAATGCCAGTAATGATAACGCGAGTGTTCTCAGATGCGGTTAAGTCAATAAATCCACTCATCGTATAACTGAAACCCCATGCCTCCAAGATAAGCACGATGAAAAGCCCTATTAACAGAGGCGAGCCTAATGGCTTTCTTCCCGACTCACCTACAACAGCGAGGTATTCTTTACACGCATCGTAAAAATCACCGTCTTTATACACTTTACTGTATAGCTCGTCATAGTCACGACAAACGACATTCTCTGAATGAAACCAAGCCCCATTAACGTCAGGCTTTTTTGCTAAAGAACGGACCTGTCCCGTTAAAAAATTGTTGTACTTAAAGTTTTTCCACCAGAGACGCAGCGAGTTCCAGTTGATATAAGAAAAATAAAATAGGATGGATAGTGTTACTGCAATAACAACTAAAACATCTCTATACGTTTTAAACAGTGCTAATAAATCCACAATATTATCCTTTCACTACCTGTAGTTGAAATGCTTTTGCCATCAGTTCATTTTTATCTTGATAGATGATGGCGCTTGCTTTCGTAATTTGCTCGCCATTTATTGAGAACACCACATCAGAACACTTAATCAAGGCGTTATCGTCCTTGGCATACATTCTCACAAGTACGGTACCATCACCTTTGTAAGTTTCCACACTCACTGGATAAGTGTAATCAGCAGACTTTGATGGATCACGGTAATTTTTATAGAAGCTAAATCTTGGAACGCTTGTTGGGTCGAGTGTGTCTTTTTCAATACCAATAGGACCTAATGACACACCAGTAGTACCTGCAATGCCCCACCATGAATTGCCGTATAAGTTGGGTAGGTTATCTGACACTTTAGCCTTTCGAACAGGACGACCATTAAATGCTTTCAATTTTGACTGAACCACAGGGCCTGTGTAAGCACAACTACCTACAATGGGGGCATCGCTGCTGGCATTTGCTTTTGCAAATAATCCCCAGCCCGTATCTTGTTCCTGCTCACCGAACGCTGCCGTTACATATTGTTCATCAAATGACTTTAACCGTACGCCCCCTAAATCAAGACTGGCTCGTCGCGATACACGTGATTTTTTAACCTGCGGCTCCATGGCCACCTGTACGGTTTTTTTCGAAGATGATTTTTTAACGTCTGTCTTGGGGAGGGTGTTTGTGACGTTTTCAATTCGATTTTTCTTTGCAGCGGCGACTTGAACAACATTTTCTAAATGGACACTATCAAGCTGTTTATTATCTTTCCCTTTTTCCTGTGCAACCATTACATCAACCAACTCAAAGCGACGATTTTTCGCTTTACCTACTTCAGTTTGATTGCTCGTAACGGGTTGAGACTCACCAACACCTTCATAGAAAAT
This sequence comes from Paraglaciecola sp., assembly GCA_034111125.1. Classification (GTDB taxonomy): domain Bacteria; phylum Pseudomonadota; class Gammaproteobacteria; order Enterobacterales; family Alteromonadaceae; genus Paraglaciecola. Next base: position 40,886 of record JAWUXW010000061.1, on the reverse strand, counting down.
ATTGTTTTTATCTGCACCTGCCGCTACAAGAAGTTGCGCAATGTACTTCGCTCGCTTCTCTGATAGAAGCTGGTTATATTTTGCTGAACCTGAACTGTCGGTATGGCCTACAACATAAATTTTAGAACCATTTGCCATTGAATCGACATAGCCTTGAAGAAAACCTTTTAAGTTCTTAAGCTTTTCAGGATCGTTTACCGTCGCCTTGCTTGATGCAAATAACGGCTTATCGCTGTTGAGAGAAACCTGTGATGCAATAACATTCTCAGAGGCGTCTTTTGAAAAGTTGGTACCTGTTTCTTCGTCTAATGCAATGCGTTCGAATTCGGGTTTGAAATCGTTAGCTTCAGCAATTTCTTTCAGCTTAGCTTCACGCTCATCCAGATAGTTACCGATGGCACAACCTACTGCACCGCCAGCTAAAGCGCCTAGAACAGCTTTACCCGGATCACCCGTATTAATTAATACTGCGCCACCACCGAGAATAGCGCCTCCAATACAGCCAAGAGAAGTTTTAGACATATCGCCAATGGCTGCACAACCTGACATCATAAGAGGGGCCGTTAATGCAAGCACCATCGACTTATTAAGGTGTTTTCTCTTCATCCTTCATCCTTTTTAATGTGTTTTGCATTACTACGTATTATTTCTCGTTTTTATACGACCCAAGCGCTGGATACATTATTATATCGTCCTCGTTTCCTTTTGCTTATCAGCAAATAGCACAATAAGTCAGAAACAATTGTACACCGATTTAAAATAATTGATAAACGCTTAAGTGAATGCATAATAAGCCCAATGAATTCGGAGCTTAATGAGTGAATAAGGGATAAATTTTTAATTAACTAAAGAAATTCTAAATAGCTACCATTCAAACAGGATAATCTGCACGGCAGCATCACGCCCTGAGTCGTTCAACAAGTCTTTTATGCGGCTAAATGAACTGGTTTTTCATTACGTTCCCCCCATCACTGGCTAAAAAACCAACTTTTCACACAGCCTGTCAAATTTAGTTAGGCTCTCCACTTACAAAATGTAAGATTGAATTCTGACTAATTTAGTTCATAGAAACTGGAGTTGTTCCTGTGTTAGCGAATGATTGATTCAGTAATCTCACTGAGTAACACTAAAGAGCTGGTTAATTTTATCGTTAATTCAAGCCTCTACCTCAGCTTGAACCCAGGCAACAGCGCGTCCACCTAATGGTACTGGAAAGGTTCCGGCTGCTACGTATTTGTATACTGTAGATCGTGCTAAACCACTGCAATGCATTACTTCTTTCAATCTAATTAATCTCATGATGGATATCTCCGTAAGTTAGTTCATGAGATAAGGAAGCCATGTATTTCCCGCAGTCGTTCGTTCCACCAATGGGCAATTTTGTTATATTTTGTCCCTAGTACATCTGGTTCCATGGTTTTTCCTTAGTAACTTTATAATTTTTGGCAAATGGCAAATGGCAAATGGCAAACGGCAAAGCTTAGGTGTGGTTGCTTAAAACCTTAAGCCTAAGGCTTCGCACATAAATTGTTGTAAGGGTTGGGCGCGACCAAAGCGTGAAGCCACCCGCTCACATAAGTCATCCGCATACAGTTCTTTTTCTTCCAATCTGCACAGTGCAATAAAGTCCTTACGTTTGAGCTCTTCAATCATTGGATGGTCTGGGTCATAGCCTTTTGGAGGGCGAATTAACTTGTCTCCGGCCAATTCATAGTGCTCAGTAAAGGGCTTATGTTCTATAGCATCCCGGTACACCCGCATTAACGAACCGCCAACTTTTTTCGCGTTGGCTTCATAATGAGGGGATACCAAGGGTACCCAATGATCCATTTGCCCAATAAAAGCCAGAGCAGGCGTGCGAACCTTGTCTTCATAGTCTTGTTTGTGATCATTAAACCACTCACGATCATTGTTGCTTGCAAGCGTCTTTAAAAAGCGCATTAACGAAGGGTCAAAATGGCTAAACATAGTGGATTCTTATTCTGAATTAATTGATATCAGGGGCTTAGTTTTAACCAGAATCTATCTGCTTGCAAACTGGATTTAAAAAGACAATATGCAGCTAATAGGGGACTATGCTATAGCAGGGAATAAGGCCGATACTGTGAGTTTAGTATCGGCGGAGATAGAGTGTTATTGGAAAAACCCATCGCCAAAATTGGCGCCAAACGCTACGCACCATACACTCAGACCATCGAGAATATCCAGCATGGACGGGTCATCTAAGGTAATGGTGTAGGTTGCATTGACAAACTCCGTGCCGTCTAATCTGTCACTAAGACTATAGCCATTAGAGTAATCATGAGTTGTCGCTCCGGGATTGGCTGCGCCATAGAACACGACATTGGGGGCGTTGCCGTCAAAGTTGAAGCTAGTTACTTCTATTGTGCAGTTGTTGATTATTTCCGCCCTGCCACTAACCCCATGCGCAATCGTACTTAAGTTGGCCACTTGACCCACTTTTGCGTGATCTGTATCCGAGCATTGACTGTTACCTGCAGTGGGATCCTGGCTAATAGAGTCCACATACACGGCAATATGCGCTAAGTTTTCGTCTGAAAGTCTTTCCTGACTCCAAAATGGCATATTACCGCCAGTCAAACCAGGAAAAATACTGCTGGTGGTTGAACCCGAGGTCCGGACTTTTTCGGCTACTCGCTCCGGGCCTAAATTAAGTACCGTTAAGTCGCCAGCAATTGTACTGCCCAAGGCATTTTCGGCATGGCAAGTGGCACAGGTTTGATTAAATAAAGTTTGACCGGTGACGATGTCTCCATTGCTAAAATCCGAAATAGGCGCTATCTGAGTTGCAGTAATATCACTGACGGCGTCAGTATTGCTTTCCTGCTGAAAATACGCTTCTAAGTCCAACCATTGCTGTGAAGATTCCGCCCAGCTATCTGCACTCATCCAATCTTGCAGGCAGATATTCACCGCGTCGAACAGCACATTGCTATTGCCGTTTTGATAACTGTCACGGTTTATTACATTAAATAATGGATGGGCAGGGCGATGTAAGTTGTCAACTGTAGAGAATCCATCAGTATCTTCACTCACCGCATGACAGTTTGAACAGGAAAACTGATTGCCAGAACTCTGAAGGCTGGTGAAAACTGTCGCTCCACTTGCAGGAACGCCCGTTGGAGCCGGTGTTGGAGTAGAACTTGGGGCAGGTGCCGGGGAGGGCGTCGGAGTGGGTGTTGAACCACCTCCGCCGCCACAGCCTTGCAATCCCAAGGCTAAAAGAGTACATGCTAGTGAAGTTTTTAGTTTGTTATTTTGACCAGTAAAAAACATAAACCCCCGATGCCTGCCAACAACGTTGGTTGCTGTGTGCAGATAAAATTCAAATATGTTTAATAACTTAGCAGAGCTCACAAGTGCAAACAATGGCCTTGAGCAATTGTTATGAAAATGTGACATCTGCTTAATCCATGCTTATTTCAATAATGATGTACGGCCTAGTACTTACGGCGCTTTAGACCGGTAGTCGCCAGGATCTTGGCGGATATCTCTTCAATTGAGAATTTGGTGCTGTTTAAAAACGGTATTTTCTCTTTACGATAGAGGTTTTCTACCTCGCGCAACTCCATCCTGCACTGTTTTAATGAGGCATAGCGGCTATTTGCCCGACGCTCAGAGCGTATTTGATGCAGGCGCTGGGCTTCGATAGTTAAACCGAAGAGCTTACCTTTAAAATGCTTTAATGCAGGTGGCAAGCGCAGGATGTCGCCCATATCTTCTTCGGTAAAGGGATAATTGGCGGCCTTTATGCCGTATTGCAAGGCTAGATACAGGCTGGTTGGGGTTTTGCCGGTGCGGGACACACCGACCAGGATAATATCTGCTTCGTGATAATCTTTGAGGTTTGAACCATCATCATTTGCCAGAGCATAGTTGACCGCCTCGATACGAATGTCATAAGTTTTTTCATGAATACTGTGGGTGCGATGTTTTTCTGGTTTAGAGGGCACGCCTAGTATTTTTTCTAAAGGGGCGACAAATTGATCGAGAAAATTGTAGTTTATCCCCACGGATTTGGAGACGATTTTACGCACATCTGAATTTACAATGGTGTAAAACACTAAAGGTCGCTGTCCTTCATCTTGAAAACTTTCAGATATTTTTTGTACTACCTCCTGAGCGTGCTCGACGGTTTCGACGAAGGGAATAGTAATATGTTCGAACTCAATAGTGAACAAAGACAGCAGGGCGTGGCCAAACACCTCAGAAGTAATGGCGGTTCCATCAGAAATATAAAAAGCTGAGCGCACAACAATTCCTTAACAATGTGGTAATTTAATTACAGAAATAAATAAATTTTACTTTGGTATTGGCAGCATTCTAAAATCCCCCACGCAAATAGCCAGACTATTGAGAAATATATATTTTTCACGGCTTGTGTACTATTAAATTAATCGATAACTACATTTACCAAAACTGGTGAATGATCCTAAAAATTTCATCTTGGAGAGTCTGGGAATGCAAGAACACGTACTGTGGTATCAGCAATTAGGAATGGGCGATGTGGCAGTTGTGGGTGGCAAGAACGCTTCATTGGGGGAGATGATTTCAAACCTGGCTAACGCTGGCGTGCAAGTTCCCGGTGGATTTGCTACGACCGCCTCTGCATTCAATGAGTTTTTAGAGCAAAGTGGCTTAGAGGCCAGAATTCACGTTTTGCTGGATAGCCTGGACGTAGATGATATTCCTGCACTGGGTGAAGCCGGCGAAAAAATCCGCAATTGGATCATTGAAACTCCCTTCTTGCCTGAGATGGAGCAGTCGATTAAAAACGCCTTTGCTACCTTGCAAGGGGATGCCGGTGATGACGCCTCCTTTGCAGTGCGTTCTTCTGCTACAGCCGAGGATATGCCGGATGCCTCTTTTGCTGGTCAGCAAGAAACCTTTTTAAATGTAAAGGGTTACGATTCGGTGATGGTGGCGATTAAACACGTTTTCGCATCTTTATTTAATGATAGAGCCATTTCTTATCGGGTTCACCAGGGCTACGATCATAAAGGCGTGGCCTTGTCTGCCGGTATACAGCGCATGGTGCGCAGTGACTGCGCTTCATCCGGCGTTATGTTTACTATCGACACAGAATCAGGTTTTGAAGACGTAGTGTTTATTACCTCGTCTTATGGCCTGGGGGAAATGGTCGTGCAGGGAGCGGTTAATCCTGATGAGTTTTATGTGCACAAGCCCACATTGGAAAAAGGTTTGCCGGCCATAGTGCGCCGTAACCTCGGTAGTAAGCTGATTAAGATGATCTACTCCAGTGATCTGGAACACGGCAAGCAAGTTGACATTGTTGACATTGATAAGACGGACAGTTTGCAGTTTTCGTTGAATGACGATGAGGTAATGGAGCTAGCCAAGCAAGCCCAGATCATTGAGCGTCATTATCAACGGCCCATGGATATCGAATGGGCCAAAGATGGCACTGACGGGAAATTATATATTGTGCAGGCTCGTCCTGAAACCGTGCGCAGCCGGGAAGACATGCAGGTGATTGAACGCTTCCGCCTCAATGGCAAAGCCAAGGTTGTCTGTGAAGGCCGCTCTATTGGCCACAAAATTGGTGCCGGTGTTGCTAAGGTACTCAAGGGCGTTGAGGAAATGGACAAGATCCAGCCCGGAGATGTATTGGTCACTGACATGACTGATCCGGATTGGGAACCCATCATGAAAAGAGCCTCTGCGATAGTCACTAATCGTGGTGGAAGAACCTGTCACGCGGCGATTATTGCCCGTGAATTAGGCATTCCGGCCGTGGTTGGATGTGGTGATGCCACAGCATCAATCGCCAATGGCGACAAGATCACCGTATCTTGCGCAGAAGGTGATACGGGCTTTATTTATGGTGATGTACTGGACTTTGACGTTGTGACTTCAAGAATCGACTCCATGCCAGAGGTCCCCCTTAAAATTATGATGAACGTGGGTAACCCAGACCGGGCCTTTGATTTTGCCCGTTTGCCCAATGAAGGGGTTGGTTTGGCAAGGCTGGAATTTATTATCAATCGTATGATTGGGGTGCATCCCAAAGCTTTGTTGAATTTTGATAGCCAGCCACCCGAGTTAAAGGAAGAAATCACAGAGATGATGGCCGGTTACGCTTCCCCGGTAGAATTTTATATCGAAAAACTGGTTGAAGGTATCTCTACCATCGGCGCCGCTTTCTCGCCGAAGAAAGTGATCGTACGCATGTCTGATTTTAAATCCAATGAGTACTTCAATCTAGTCGGTGGCTACCAATATGAGCCTGATGAAGAGAATCCAATGCTGGGTTTTCGCGGCGCCAGCCGTTATATTTCGACTGATTTCCGGGAATGTTTCGCCTTAGAGTGCGAAGCCATAAAGCGGGTTCGCAACAAGATGGGGCTGACCAATGTTGAAATCATGATCCCCTTTATTCGTACTTTGGAAGAAGGGCGTAAGGTCATTGAGTTGCTGGCGGAAGAGGGCTTAGTTCAAGGGGAGAATGGCCTACGGGTGATTATGATGTGTGAACTGCCGTCTAACGCTCTGTTGGCCGATCAATTTTTAGACATCTTCGATGGTTTTTCTATTGGCTCTAATGATTTGACTCAGCTTACCCTTGGTTTGGATAGAGATTCTGGCTTAATTGCCCATCTGTTTGATGAACGTGACCCAGCGGTTAAAGCCTTGTTGGCTATGGCTATTCAAGCTGCCAAAAAGCGTGGAAAGTACGTGGGGATTTGTGGTCAGGGACCTTCTGATCATGAAGACTTAGCTGCATGGTTGGTAGAGCAGGGCATCGATAGCGTATCGCTGAATCCGGATTCGGTGGTGGAAACCTGGTTATATCTGGGTGAAAAACACGGCTAGAAAGCGGGTTGGTATGACTTAAAACTAAAGATGGCTGTCGATGACAGCCATTTTTATTTGTTGTGGGAAGCATACGCGTTAATTCAGGTTTTTAAGCTCTGGGTCTTAACTTGCGATTAAGTATTAGACTGTCTAGTTTTCTGGCTGATTTACTCATACTGCGTTGACAAACCTTTAACCAATCTTTGGCTTTAGGGACATCGTAGCTTAAGGTTAGCAAGCCCAATAGTAGTAGGAACATCGATCCAGGGATGATAAAAAACACCACGCCAATAAAAACAAGAATGCTACCGAGCCCTATTCTAATATGTTTAATCTGCATGATTTCCTGAAATCCACGTTGTTTTTGATAAGATCAGTATAACAAGCTTGAGATTTTATGTAATTTGCATGTGTTACAAACTATTTAATTACTAAGTTGTATAGAAGGGGGCGGCTTGATTTAGGTATAATGTCAGCCTTCCTTCGTACAGTAAGCATCTACGTTATATGTTACCAGTTCTCGATCCCCAGTCCGCTCTTGAAAAAAACTACCAGAGTTTTCTAAACAGTCTAGATGCCAGTAGTTTTAGTGGTGAAATTGAAGCCAGTTACGGTAGTCGCCTAGCCGTGGCGACAGATAACTCAATCTATCAACAACTTCCTCAAGCGGTGGTGTTTCCCAAATCTACCGATGATCTCATTAGCCTTGGTAAATTATCGGCCCAGCATGTGGATATACGTTTTAGTGCAAGAGGCGGCGGTACCGGTACCAATGGCCAGTCACTGACTTCAGGAATTGTGGTCGATGTATCCCGGCATATGAACCAAATACTGGAAATTAATTCTGAACAGCAGTGGGTGCGAGTGCAAGCTGGTGTGGTAAAGGATCAGCTAAACGATTTTTTAAAGCCCTATGGTTTTTTCTTTGCTCCTGATTTATCCACCAGTAGTCGGGCCACGATTGGTGGGATGATCAATACCGACGCGTCTGGACAAGGCTCCTTAGTGTATGGCAAAACCAGCGATCATGTATTGGGGTTAACCTCGGTTTTAGCTGACGGCACCTTACTTAAGAGTGCGCCTATGCCCATTGCTGAAGCACATAAGTTGGCTGCACAAGATACGGTGTTGGGCGGTATCGTAAAACAGCTCTTGGCAAGCTGTCTGGATAAGCGCCAACAAATTTTGGATAAATTTCCCCGTTTAAACCGATTTTTAACGGGCTATGATTTAGAGCATGCGTTAAACGATGAATTAAGCCAACTTGATATAAGTAGGGTGATCACCGGCTCCGAGGGCTCTTTGGCATTTGTCGCAGAAGCCAAGTTGAATGTCAGTCCCATCGCGACTTATAAGGCTCTGGTGAATATAAAGTATGATTCTTTTGAGTCGGCTTTACGCCATGCGCCCCATATGGTTGCTGCACAAGCGACCTCAGTAGAAACCGTAGATAGCACCGTCCTGAATTTGGCCAAGCAGGACATTATCTGGCACTCAGTAAAAGACTTGATTACTGAGGTGCCAGGCCAGGAAGTCCTGGGCTTAAATATGGTTGAGTACAACAGCAACGATCAGCAGCAAATCGAAGCAAAAATTGACGAGCTGTCAGCTACATTAGCATCCCCGGAAAGTAAGGCGTTCGGAGTGATTGGCTTTCAAGTAAGTTACGACAAAGGGGATATTAGTAGAATTTACGCTATGCGTAAGAAGTCAGTTGGTCTGTTAGGTAAAACCAGGGGTAGGCAAAAACCCATTGCTTTTGCTGAAGATACCGCCGTTCCTCCGGAAAGTTTGGCCGATTTTATTATGGAGTTTCGTGCCTTGTTGGATGAAAAGGGCCTGCAATATGGCATGTTTGGTCATGTGGACGCAGGCGTGTTACATGTGCGCCCGGCGCTCGACATGTGCGATCCGCAGCAAGAACTGTTAATGCAGGAAATTTCCGGGCAAGTTGTTGCGCTGGTGGCCAAGTATGGTGGCTTGATGTGGGGAGAACACGGCAAGGGGTACCGCAGTGAGTTTGCTCCGGCGTTTTTCGGCGATGAGCTGTATGGTGAACTGCGCAAAATTAAAACCGCCTTTGATCCCCACAATAAAATGAATCCAGGCAAAATCTGTACTCCCTTTGACTCAGTTGAATCTCTGGTAAAGGTATCCGGGCTCAAACGGGGTGAATTAGATCGGCAAATCCCCATTGCAGTGCGTGAGGCATTTGAGCCAGCGATGAGTTGTAACGGCAATGCCCTTTGTTATAACTACGATACAACCTCACCCATGTGTCCTTCCATTAAAATTACCCGGGATAGACGCCATAGTCCCAAAGGGAGGGCGGGTATGGTGCGAGAATGGTTACGTCTACTGGCACAAAATAATGTGGATGTAATAGAATTGGAGAAGCGGGGAAAGTCGTCTAATTGGTTTAAACGTCTGCAAAATACTCTGCAAAAATCGTCAAATGGTGATTTTTCACACGAGGTGCTAGAGGTGATGGATGGCTGTCTGGCATGTAAAGCCTGTTCTAATCAGTGTCCGGTCAATGTGGATGTGCCCGGTTTCAGGGCGCGCTTTTTGGCCATTTACTATCAACGCTATACGCGTCCGGCGAAGGATTATCTGGTGGCCAATATTGAAATGATGGCACCGCATATGGCTAAGATGGCAGTTTTGATAAATTTCTTTCTCAAGCAAAAGTGGATGAATAGTCTGCTCAAAAATACTATTGGTTATGTTGATACACCTCATCTTTCTTCCCCTACATTGACCCAACAGCTAAGTGGAGATAAAGCTCTTAGTTTTGACTTGAACGAACTGCGTTCACTGAGTGAACAAGAGCGAAAGAAAAAGCTGTTAATAGTGCAAGACCCTTTCACTAGCTATTACGAAGCGGGTTTAATCAAAAATTTAGTAACCTTGGTGGAAAAACTCGGTTTTGAGCCTGTAGTGTTACCCTTTAAACCCAACGGCAAACCTCAGCACGTAAAAGGTTTTCTCAAGGAGTTTTCACTAACTGCGCAAACTTCTGCGGCCTTTTTGAACCAAGTGGCACAACTTGATATTCCCATGATTGGTGTCGATCCCTCAATGGTGCTGTGCTATCGGGATGAATACAGTAAGATCCTTGGCGAGAAACGAGGTGGGTTTGAGGTACTATTGGTACATGAATGGTTACTAGGCTTGTCGTTACCCAAAGTTAAACCATCCGAAGGGACGAAGTACGCGTTTTTCGGCCACTGCACAGAGAAAACTGCTTTGGCAACAAGCGAAAGCCAGTGGCAACTTATATACGCTAATATGGGGCTTAATTTGACACCTGTTGCCGTCGGCTGTTGCGGAATGGCAGGGACCTTTGGTCATGAAGCGAGTCACCTTGACGAGTCAACTGGCATATACCAACTTAGCTGGCAGCAAGCGATAAGCAAATTTGCTCCTCAACAAATATTGGCTTCGGGTTATTCGTGTCGCAGCCAGGTGGCCCGGTTTGAAGGATTCAAACCCCAACACCCCCTGCAGGCACTATTAGCCCATTTAATGTAAACACATGTAATTAAGATAATAGGATAGATGATGACAGAGCAACAAAATCCACAAATGAGCGAGGAACAACATTCTCTATGGGTGCGTGAACAATTTCAGCGGGCTAATAAGCATCTGGTAGAGAACGGCGTGTTATTTGACTCAGTGGTGACAGAGGTAAGTCGTTATCTTGCGCCATTTGTGGCGGTGTGGAAGATTAAATCTACCGAGAAAAAATATTTTTGGGTGATCAGTGGCAACCTTCCTTGTGATTTTTTCCCTTTCGAGAGTGAAGCCACGGCCAGGGCTGCTATTAGGCGCTTTTCCATGTTGTGGCAGATAAAGGCAGAAAATATCAGTCGTTTAGCGGGAACAGATAAAATCCAGCAAGATTTTGCCAAGTTGCTTATCGCCAAGGCTGAAGATTTATATAAGATCCAAGCCGATGAAAGTATATGGAAAGATTACACGTCTTAATCTATAAAACGGTTTAAAAGCCCTGGGACAAGGCGTCAAGTAGCTAAAATAATTAACGTCTTGCTTTAGTGGACCCTCCCCTTTGATTAAACGCGGCTTATGCAGGATACCAATAGCCTGCGTTAACCATAGTGGTTACGGTCTGAATAAAAAATTGACTGCTTTGCTTTGATGTATCTACTTGTGCGGTCCATTGGGGCTCATTTAAGAAGTTTTTTACTAAATCTTGTGCTGCTACGGGTACAAAAAATGATTCGCCTTCGAGGTGAAAGATGAAGTCTTCTCCGGTTTGAGACTGATCTTCAATAAAAACTGGCTTGAGTCCCAGTTGCCGAACAAGGCATACGCCATTGTTTAACATTTCAATAATTTGCTGGGGTTCAAACGTTTCTGCACTCCTGTCGTCAAAGGCATTTTCCCGATGGCTTTGGCTCAGATAGTAGCCAAGCCAAGTAGGGAAATGCGCTGAATCTAATACGTGTTGAAACAAGCCTTTAAATGCCGCTAGCTCTTGTTGTTTGATTTCACCGGAAAAGACTCTCTTACTGAGCTCCTTATCTTTGTATCTGAGGTTAAACAGGCCTTGATCAATGGAAAAGTCCGCCAGTGAAGACAGTATTTCTTGCTGGCTTGGGGCACGAAAGCCTACTGAGTAGTTCAAGCAGTCTTCTAAGGCCACGCCATTGTGTGGGAAGTCCGGGGGGATATATATTACATCTCCGGGTAGCAATATTTCATCAATGAGTGATTCAAAGACCTCAATCTGACGCAAATCTGGATGGGGAAAATGCTCTGAATAGTTACCTGGTGAGCCAACTTGCCAGCGCCTGGAGCCCTTGCCTTGAACAATAAAGACATCATATTGATCAATATGGGCACCGACGCCCGCCCCTTGATTTGAAAAACTCACCATTAAATCATCCATTCGCCAATGGGGAATAAAGTTAAATGCGGCCATTAGTGCATTTGCTGCGGGTATTTGATGATCGACGGATTGTACCAACAGGCTCCAGGCCCCCGTGCAGGCCTCGTCAAAATCATCGATGGGGCTGTGAATAACATTCCACGTACCGTCCTTGCAGGAAACAATACGGGCGTCAAGTTCGGGGTCTTCGGCCAATCCTGCCAGTTCGTTTTCATCCAAAGGATCGATAAATGCGGCGAATGCCTGCCTGAGTACTACGGGCTTTTTTTGCCAATAGTTCTGTAAAAACTGAGTTTTGTCGAAGTTGTTTAGTACGTAACTATTGGGTGTTTGTGCGCTCATTTTTTTCCTAATAACCAGTAGGTGTTAACCATACCTATGCCTTTAACCAGGATTTTACCTCGCTCTTCGAATTGATACTTGTGTTTCGCCATTTCATAGGTGTATTGAGTCACTTGAGTCCTATCGCATTCCCCGTGACTTTCCATACGAGAGGCCAAATTTACCGCTTCTCCCCACATGTCATAGCTGAATTTATTTTTACCGATAACCCCCGCGACGACTTCTCCGCAACCGATGCCTATGCGTAAACCGGTCTTTAGTTTATGATCCTTGTTGAGTTTTTGGAAAGCCATCTGCATCTCCAGAGCACATCCACAGCATTGAATCGCATGACTGGAGCTGACTTGTGGCAATCCGCAGGCCGCCATATAGCCGTCGCCACTGGTTTTAATTTTTTCCAATCCATATTTTTGAGACAAGGTATCAAAGATACAGAACACCTCATTGAGTAAGGTGACTAGCTCCTGCGGTGAGCGATTTTTACAAATGGGCGTGAAGTTTTGAATATCAGCGAACAAGATACTGGCTTGTTCAAAATAATCTGCGATTAGGCTATTTGAGGACTTTAGTCTGTCGGCAATCGTGGCAGGCAAAATGTTGAGCAATAAGGCTTCAGAACGTCTTTTTTCTTCTGCTAGTTTGCGCCAACTGTGGTTAACATTACGCCATATTTGATAGCTACACAGCACAGTTGCCAAGGCCAGTAAACTGGTGCTGGATAATTTGAACAGCTGCTGATGCTCCGTCAATGTCTGTATTTGTTGGGAAATTTGAAACCAAAACTCCAGTCCAATAAAGATACTGCAATACAACGAGGTGCCTAACCATAAAAGGACTGACTCTTGCTCAGAGAAAAAGAACGGGCATACAAATATTCCCAGTAATAGAAAATATTGTATATTCAGGTCGATGCGCCACAGCAGGCAAGAAAGTAAAATATCGCCCGCATATACCGCAATCAAATATAGTTTTGCCAGGATGTGTGCTTTTTGTTGGTTGAAAATAGGTACTAAGGTTAGCAAGCCAATAGTTAAAAATACCATGGTTAACTCATGTTGACCACCTGACTGCCAGTAACTTATAGCAAGGGGGGCTTGCAAAAGAGAGACGCCAATAATCAGTAAGGAGACTATGTTTACAATGCGAATGGGATTGAAGTTTTCGGCACTGGCGGGATTGATACCAGCCCAAATCCATAATCTGGATATGCGCAGCAACATTTTTAAATCCTTTTAAAACTCGAAGTGAACCACAATTGTAGTTCAGCCGTCGATTTTTAAAAAGAAGTTGTCAATTGTACTAATTCATCTAGATATTTAGATGGCGTTGCGACTAGCTTTAGCTGTTTTCCAGTTGCTCTACAAAAGCTATCGCGCGACCAATATAGTTGGCAGGCGTTAAGGCCTTAAGTTGCAACTTGGCATGTTCAGGCAAGCTCAGGGTGTCGATAAAGTCAGCCATGATCTGTTGATTAACTTTCTTGCCGCGAGTTAAATCTTTAAGTTTTTCATAAGGCTTTTCAATGCCATATCTGCGCATTACCGTTTGCACCGGCTCGGCCAGTAACTCCCAGTTGTTATCGAGCTCATCTAACAAACTTTGCTCATTGATTTGCAATTTGCTGATGCCCTTTAAGGTAGATTGATAGGCGATAACCGCATAACCTACACCCACTCCTAAATTTCTTAGCACAGTAGAGTCGGTTAAATCTCGTTGCCAGCGTGATACTGGCAGTTTGCTGGCCAAGTGGGCAAACATGGCATTAGCTAAGCCAATGTTTCCCTCTGAGTTTTCAAAATCAATCGGGTTGACTTTGTGGGGCATAGTGGAGGAACCAATTTCTCCTGCTATGGTCTTTTGCTTAAAGTGGCCAATGGCAATATATCCCCAAACGTCCCGATCAAAATCCAGTAGTATCGTATTGAAACGTGCGATGGCATCAAACAATTCGGCAATATAATCATGGGGTTCAATTTGCGTGGTAAACGGGTTTAATTCAATTCCCAGACTATTGATAAAGGTACCGGCGAATTGATGCCAGTCAAAATCCGGATAGGCTGACAAGTGGGCATTGTAGTTGCCGACTGCGCCATTCATTTTCCCTAACAGGCTAACTTGGGCTATTTGCTCACGTTGGCGCTGCAAACGCACCATAGTATTAGCGATCTCTTTACCCATAGTTGTAGGAGAAGCCGCTTGCCCGTGGGTGCGGGCCATCATGGGTATTGTCTTAAATTCAATTGCCAGACGTTTTAGCTCACCTATCAACTTGTCGCAATAGGGCAAAATAATCTGTTCTCTGGCTTCTTTGAGCATTAGGGCATGGGACAGGTTATTAATATCTTCAGAAGTACAAGCGAAGTGAATAAATTCGTTGATAGCATGCAACTCTGGGGTATCCGCCACTTTTTCTTTCAAGAAATATTCGACCGCTTTGACGTCGTGGTTGGTGACCGACTCGATATCTTTAATTCGCTGGGCGTCCTGCACACTAAAGCTATCAACTATCGCGTCAAGTAAGGCGTTTGCCGACTGGCTAAATCGAGGAACTTCGGCAATATATTCGGCATCGGCCAGTTGTTGCAACCATCTGACTTCAACCTGTACTCGATATTTCAATAAGCCATATTCGCTGAAAATACTTCTCAGTTCTTCAGTTTTACTTCCGTAGCGTCCATCTACTGGAGATACTGCGGTTAAGACGGATAATTCCATACCTGGCTCCTAATTTGTTATTATAAATTAAAATTGATTAAAAATTTAACGTGATTGCTGAATGTCAGATTGGGTTCAACGGTGTACGTTTAATTTGTTCTAGCGCTTGTTCAGCAGCAGATAATATTGCCTGCCTTTTAAACAAGATATGTCGGCGCTTGCCGCCCAGTTGCCGCCAAAGAACGGCAGCCCGAACTCCGGCCAGTAACAGCGCGCGCACTTTATGTTGGTTGTCATTTTGTTGCAGCAAAGCTGGATTACCTGCGACTTGTATTTTTGCCCCTACTGGGCTGATAAGGTCACTGTAAATACTGGCTAAGTTGCTGACCATTTGGTGCTCAAACAAATCTATATGAGCCTGTTGACGTTGAATTTGCGAAATTCTGCGGCCTAATTCATCCATCAATGTACTATTACTACTGAGCTTTCGTTCAATGCCGAGTAAGTTGGCGATATAACGGGTTATTTCTGAGTTTTTGTTACTTGTCTGATGACTAAGTTGATTGAAAAGGGTAGTAAAACCAAGTTCAAGATGACTCAATTGACCAAATACCTGCTCAGTATCCTGAGGCTCTGTGACAACAATACTGTTGATACTGGTTTGAAAAGCAAGGGCATCAAATTGCTCTCCCCGAGCAATTTGTTTGACCAGAGCCGCCGCCTGACATACACCAGCAAGGGCCAGGTGTTGGGCAAAATGTTTTTGATTAATGATGTTTTGCATACTAACGAATGTAATTCTCTATAATTCCACCACCGAGACAAACTTCATTAGCGTAAAAAACCGCTGATTGTCCGGGGGTGACAGCTTTTTGTGGGCGATCAAACTCAACTAACATTGAATTGTCCGCTTGAGGCGTCAACGTACAAGGGATATCTTGCTGGCGGTAACGGGTTTTAACTGTGCATCGCATTGTTTCAGCTGGACCTAAGCGGTCAACCCAATCTAGCTGATTGGCGACTAAGCCCGTGGAATACAGTCTTGGATGATCCGCACCCTGGCCAACTATCAAAACGTTGCGCTCCATATCTTTGTCAACTACATACCAAGGTTGATCACCGAAATCTTTCATGCCGCCTATCAACAGGCCCTTACGCTGACCTAAGGTGTGATACATCAAACCTTCATGTTGGCCGATGGACTGGCCTTCGGCCGTTTCGATCGTGCCCGGTTGAGCCGGAAGGTATTGAGCTAAAAAATTCTTGAACTTGCGTTCACCGATAAAACAAATCCCGGTACTGTCTTTTTTATTGTGGGTGATTAGACCTTGTTGCTCGGCGATTTCACGTACCCGAGGTTTCTCAAGTTCACCTACCGGAAACAAGGTACTAGCAATGTGTTGTTCGCCCAAGGTATAGAGGAAGTAACTTTGATCTTTGTTGTCATCCAGGCCACGGAGCATTTGCCACTTACCGTTATTCAATGTTCGTTGCACATAATGACCGGTGGCAATGTAATCAGCTCCGAGGTCTTCGGCGGCAAATTCAAGGAAGGCCTTAAACTTGATTTCCTTATTACACATAATATCTGGATTGGGAGTCCGACCGGCTTTGTACTCGGCTAAAAAATATTCAAATACATTGTTCCAATATTCCGCAGCAAAATTGATGGTATGCAGCTCTATTTCCAGTTTATCTGCCACGGCTTGGGCATCCTGCAAGTCCTCTGCAGCGGCGCAATACTCATCGTTGTCGTCTTCTTCCCAGTTTTTCATAAACAAGCCCTCAACCTGATAGCCTTGTTCTTTAAGCAAAAAGGCTGCGACCGAGGAATCTACGCCACCAGACATGCCAACAATGACCTTAAATTGGCTAGGGTCTGTCAGCGTGCCTGAGGTGAGAGTATGAGGATTTGACATGGTGAAACAAATACTAATCTGATGCTAAAAATTTGGACGGGAATTCTAGCAAAGTCTACTGCTTAAATCATCTCGATTGTGAGTGTTTTAGTGAGAAATTGATTATGACTTGTGGAAATTAAAGTCGTTTGTAACATCCGTTGACTATGCCATCAATAGTCCAGTCACCGATACGATAGCGGATCAGGCGTAGGGTAGGGTGGCCTACATGTGCCGTCATTCGTCTGACCTGACGGTTACGACCTTCACTAATAGTAATTGATAACCACGTGGTGGGTATGGCCTGGCGAAATCTGACTGGCGGATTGCGCGGCCAAAGCTGGGGTTCAGGGATAATGTCAATTTTGGCAGACTGGGTTAAGCCGTCTTTTAGCTCTACACCGTTTCTAAGAGCCTGCAATGCCGTTTCGTCGGGTATGCCTTCCACTTGTACCCAATAGGTTTTATTGGTTTTCTGGGTGGGGTTGGCGAGTTTGTGCTGAAGTTTTCCGTTGTTGGTTAATACCAATAGCCCTTCACTATCACGATCAAGCCTCCCAGCAGCATAAACCCCTGTGATGGGAATAAAATCTTTTAGCGTTTGACGGCCAGATTGATCGGTGAATTGAGTTAGGACATTAAACGGTTTATTAAAAAGCACGATTGTTGTATCGACTACCGCTTTGCTTTTAGGTTTATGCTTGGGTCTATAATTGTTATTCATTTTTTCTGTAAAAAAACCGTTGAACTGTCATTTGATCTTGGACATCAATCGAATTAGAGTATAAATAATACTTAAGCAAAACTTGTACTTACCTGATAAGCCAATATATCATTTATCGCTTAAGTGGGCTGAGTAAAGTACATAAACATTCCACAGCAGGTAAAATGATGTTTGAAACAGAATAAGTGTGCTACATCTTATTACTTCCAGACAAGATTAAACTGGCATTTAATGCCGCTTATATTGAGGTTTATAATGACTACATCCAAGTCAAAGATTATCTATACTAAAACTGATGAAGCCCCGGCACTCGCCACTTATTCTCTTCTGCCCATCATTAGAAGTTTTGCTTCTGCTGCTGACATTGATGTAGAACTCAGTGATATTTCTTTAGCTGCACGAATATTATCGACCTTTTCTGATTGTCTAAGTGAAGAACAAAAAGTACCAGACGCACTTGCTGAATTAGGGGGGTTAACCCAAGACCCGGCAACGAATATTATTAAGTTACCTAATGTTAGTGCATCGATCCCTCAGTTAAAAGTGGCTATTGCTGAATTGCAAAGCAAGGGATTCAAGTTGCCTGACTTTCCTGAAAACCCGCAAAGCGATGAAGAAAACGAAATTAAAAACCGTTATGGCAAAACACTTGGTAGTGCGGTAAATCCGGTTTTACGCGAAGGAAATTCGGATAGACGAGCTCCCGTTGCCGTCAAAAATTATGCAAAGGCCCATCCCCATTCCATGGGCGCATGGAGTCAAGCTTCTCGTACCCATGTAGCCCACATGCGAGGTGGCGATTTTTTTGCTGGTGAAAAATCAGTTACGGTAGAAAAAGCCGGGCATGTTCGTCTCGAGTTCACCGATAAAACCGGCAAAATTACCGTGCTTAAACCTCGAGTTGATTTACTCGCTGGTGAAGTGATCGACGGTATGTTTATGTCCAAAAATGCTTTATGCCAATTCTTCGAAGAACAAATTGAAGATGCAAAAGAGACCAATGTTTTATTTTCTTTACATGTAAAAGCAACCATGATGAAGGTCTCTCATCCAATTGTTTTTGGTCATTGTGTAAAGGTTTTTTATAAAGACTTGTTTACTAAACATGGTGAATTGTTTGACAAACTAGGTGTTAATCCAAACAACGGTCTGGGCAGTGTTTACGATAAGATAAAGAGCCTGCCCGAGTCTCAACGTTCTGAGATTGAGCGTGACATTCACGCCTGTTATGCCAATCGTCCTCCCATCGCGATGGTTAATTCAGACAAAGGTATTTCAAACCTGCATGTGCCAAGTGATGTAATTGTCGATGCCTCTATGCCAGCGATGATCAGAGGTTCTGGTCGGATGTGGGGCCCTGACGGTCGAGAGCATGATACTAAGGCTGTTATTCCAGAAAGTACCTATGCCGCCATTTATCAGGAAGTGATTAATTTTTGTAAAACCCACGGAGCATTTGACCCTACCACTATGGGTACGGTGCCAAATGTTGGCTTGATGGCGCAAAAAGCCGAAGAATACGGTTCTCATGATAAGACCTTTGAGATGTCTGCAGAAGGCACGATGCGCATTATCGATCAAGACGAAATAGTGTTGATCGAGCACGCTGTAGAAGAAGGTGATATTTGGCGTATGTGTCAGGCCAAAGACGCACCAATCCGTGATTGGGTTAAACTGGCCGTTACCCGTGCTCGCCAATCAGGTATGCCGGCGATATTCTGGCTAGATGATGAACGAGCGCATGACTCTCAGTTGATTACGAAAGTTGCTCGGTATCTGCAGGACCACGATACCAGTGGGCTTGATATTTCGATCATGTCGCCGGTTCGCGCTATTCGGTACACAATGGAACGGGCTATTCGTGGTCTGGACACGATTTCAGTTACCGGTAACGTTCTGCGTGATTATTTAACAGATTTGTTTCCTATCATTGAACTTGGCACCAGTGCAAAAATGCTCTCTATCGTGCCACTGATGGCCGGTGGAGGATTATTTGAGACTGGAGCCGGTGGCTCTGCACCAAAACATGTTCAGCAGTTTGTAGAGGAAGGACATTTACGTTGGGACTCGCTGGGTGAGTATCTTGCTTTGGCTGTTTCGCTGGAAGATTTGGCGATTAAAAACGATAATACTAAGGCAAAGATTTTAGCCGAGTGTCTAGACCAAGCGACGGAAAAACTGCTCAATACCGGTAAGTCACCCTTACGTAAGGCTGGTCAATTAGATAATCGAGGTAGTCATTTCTATCTTGCAATGTTTTGGGCTGAAGCCGTTTCACAGCAAAACCAAGACACGGAGTTAGCGGCCAAATTCAAACCCTTGTTTGCCGAGCTTGACACCAATAAAAGTAAAATATTGGCAGAAATTGATGCAACCCAGAGTAAGGCAATCGATATTGGCGGATATTATTATCCCGACGATGCTAAGACTCACAGTGCAATGTGCCCGAGTCCCACATTGAATGCCGCTTTAGCATCCAATTAGTAATGGAATTGGTATAACTTAGTATCAATTAATTTAAGCGTAAATCAATAATCACAAAAAAGCAGACTCTTGAGTCTGCTTTTTTTATTTGTGTTTAAAACACTTATCTTTCGGGTTCACCATTAAAGTCGATATTTTCTGCATGTAAGCCTTTCGGCCCCTGCTGAACTTCATACTTTACTTCTTGCCCCGCTTTTAGAGAGCGATAGCCCTCCATTTGGATAGTTGAATAGTGAGCGAAGATATCTTCACCCCCATCTTCTGGGACGATAAAACCAAACCCTTTTGCGTTATTGAACCATTTAACTTTGCCGACAGCCATACTTCTGCTTCCTTATAATCCCTTGAACTGACATGATTTAGACCCCACAATACATTGTAGAGACACGACGTTTTGTAAAAAAAACAAGACGACTACTAAAATGTAGATTTTTTAAGCAGTTTTTTCAAGACTAATTTTGTATTTAGTTTAAATGTTAAAAAACTGCGATTATTGATGTAAGGCAACTATTCTTTGAATTATGAGTAAAGACAGTACAATTAATATTGACCGCGAAAAGCAAATTGAGGCGGTAAAACGCAAGTTGGCACCGCCGCCTATGTATAAGGTTTTGCTGAATAACGATGACTACACGCCCATGGATTTTGTAATCGATGTACTAATGCGATTTTTTAATCTGGATGGAGAGAAGGCAAATCAAATAATGTTGACTGTGCACTATCGTGGCAGGGCTGTTTGTGGCATATATACTGCTGAGATTGCAGAAACTAAAGTCATGCAAGTGACACAATATGCCAAAAAACATCAGCATCCGCTTATGTGTTCTGTTGAACCGGTGTAGTTGGGCAATGTAATAGAGGGCATCCGTATGTTAAATAAAGATTTAGAGCAAACCTTAAACGAAGCATTTATTTTTGCCAGAGAACATAAACATGAGTTTATGACAGTCGAGCACTTGCTGCTGGCCTTGCTTAACAATAAAGCAGCAACTGAAGCACTCAAGGCCTGTGGTGCCAATATTGAATCGGTTAGAAACGAACTCAGTGACTTTGTTAAAGACACCACTCCATTGCTGCTCGAAGATCAAAGTAATGAGCGTGAAACTCAGCCTACGCTAGGTTTTCAACGGGTATTGCAACGAGCTGTATTTCATGTGCAATCGTCTGGTAAAGAAGAAGTGACTGGGGCAAACGTACTCGTGGCGATTTTTTCTGAGCAGGAATCTCAGGCAGTGTATATTTTGAAAAAAGCCGATGTGACTCGCCTGGATGTGGTTAACTTCATCTCCCACGGTGTGTCCAAAAATGATGATGGTTCCTCAGACCACGCCCCCACAGAAGAAGAGTCGACAGAGCAAGAAGAAGGTTCTTCAATGCTCGACAAATATTCAACCAATCTCAATGTGTATGCCAAAGAGGGTAAAATTGATCCGCTTATCGGCCGGGATATGGAGCTCGAACGTAGTATTCAGATATTGTGCCGCCGCCGGAAGAATAATCCCTTACTGGTAGGGGAAGCGGGCGTGGGTAAAACGGCCATTGCTGAGGGTTTAGCGTATCGGATAGTGCAGGAAGATGTGCCCGACGTTATTGCCGACTCTACAGTGTATTCTTTGGATATGGGTGCATTACTTGCGGGTACAAAATATCGGGGTGATTTTGAAAAAAGATTGAAGGGTATTCTTAAAGAACTAAGTGCCGATCCTGAGGCTATTCTGTTTATTGATGAAATCCATACCATCATTGGTGCTGGAGCAGGCTCAGGTGGCGTCATGGATGCCTCTAACCTACTTAAACCTAAGCTAAGTAGTGGTGAGTTACGTTGTATTGGCTCAACCACATATCAGGAGTATCAGGGGATTTTTGAAAAAGACCGGGCCCTAGCTCGTCGCTTCCAGAAGGTAGATGTCGTAGAGCCCAGTGTTAGTGATACCACTAAAATTCTCATGGGGCTCAAGTCTCGTTATGAAGAACATCACAGTGTGCGCTATACCCATAAGGCAATACGTGCTGCAGCCGAACTCTCGGCAAAGTATATTAATGAACGTCATTTGCCGGATAAGGCCATTGATGTGATGGACGAGGCAGGGGCTAGTCAGCGCTTATTGCCCATATCAAAACGTAAAAAGACCATCAATGTGGCAGATATTGAACAGATTATTGCCAAGATCGCTCGTATTCCAGAAAAGTCTGTATCGGCTTCAGACAAAGAAGTACTGAAAAACTTGGACAGAGACCTTAAGTTAGTAGTGTTTGGCCAAAATGAGGCCATACAGACCCTGACTGATGCCATTCGTTTGTCACGCTCGGGTTTGAGTACAGAAACCAAGCCCATCGGTAGTTTCTTGTTTGCCGGACCGACAGGTGTTGGTAAAACCGAGGTTACCCAGCAACTTGCTAAAATTATGGGGGTTGAGCTCCTGCGTTTCGATATGTCTGAATACATGGAGCGCCACGCAGTAAGTCGTTTAATTGGTGCGCCTCCCGGTTACGTAGGGTTTGATCAAGGTGGCTTACTTACCGATGCGGTGATTAAAAACCCTTATTCGGTAGTGCTACTAGATGAAGTGGAAAAAGCCCACAGTGACATCTACAACATACTGTTACAGGTTATGGATCACGGAACCTTAACCGATAATAACGGGCGAAAAGTTGATTTTCGCAATGTTGTATTAGTGATGACCACCAATGCCGGAGTGCAAGAAACTATTCGTAAATCCATTGGTTTTAAACAACAAGATCACAGCCATGATGCACTAAGTGAAGTAAATAAGGTGTTTACCCCAGAGTTTCGTAACAGGCTTGATGCCATCGTCTGGTTTAATCATTTAGATCAAGACATCATTTTGCAGGTGGTTGATAAGTTTATTGTTGAGTTAGAAGTGCAACTGGATGCTAAAGGTGTTTCGCTAGAAGTCACCAACGAGGCACGCGCCTGGTTAGCAGAGCAGGGATACGACAGGAACATGGGAGCCCGCCCAATGGCCAGGGTTATGCAGCAAAAAGTTAAGAAAGAACTAGCTAATGAACTGCTCTTTGGTGAATTGAGTGAAGGTGGCAGCGTTAAGATAATGTTGAAAGAAGACAAACTCGCGTTTGATTTTAAAGCGCTAAAAACGGAAAAATCAGAAGCCTAGAACACAGTAGGTTTAGTGAAAATTTGTTTCTAACTAAAAAACCCGGTACTAAGAAATTAGCCCGGGCTTTTTTGATTTTACTTAAATAATCTGAACTCGGGATAAGCCGCGCCTCTCAATATCGCTCTTTTTGCGCCTATCTTCGTTGAACTTACTAGCAATAGCTGGCTATTACATACGTAAGCCAGCCTCGATATCCACAAAACTTTCAATGTTGAGAATGCTATTGGGTATTACGATTAAGGAAAACTAACTTAACAATTTGAATTTATTTGTAAAAATGTGTTTGGACGACACGCATTATCCCGAGTTCAGGTTAACTAGAATTCAGTTTGCTTAGCGTGCGCGGTAAATGATGCGACCTTTGCTTAAGTCATATGGTGTCATTTCACATGTCACTTTATCGCCGGTCAATATGCGGATGTAGTTCTTACGCATCTTTCCTGAGATGTGCGCAGTGACAACGTGACCGTTCTCTAACTCGACACGAAACATAGTATTTGGAAGGGTATCCAACACTGTTCCTTCCATTTCAATACAGTCTTCTTTCGCCATGTAACTCTGTTGCCTCTGTAAAATAATAAGTGCTAAAAATGCCGCGCAGATCTTGCCCAATAAGCTCGCTAGTGTAAAGCATTACCCTGCTTTTTTTGTAATTAGCTGCCATTTATCGGCAAAAAACCGTTCATAGGGTAAAAAATTAACTTTATAATTCATTTTTTTACAGTCATCTACCTGATAACCCAAATATAGAAATCGCTTTTTTAAGCTTGCCGCTAAGGAAATCTGCTGCAATATAGCCAATGTTCCGATTGAGCGTTCGGCCAAATGGGGAGCAAAAAACGTATAAAGTGCAGATAGGGAGTGGGGGAGATTATCAGTAACCGCCACGGCTACCAGTTTGTCCATCAGATGAAATTCAATAAACAGCGGTGAGGCCCATCGACTTTTAACAAAACTCTGATACTGCTCCATGCTAGCCGGGTACATGCTGCCATCGTCATGCCGTTGGTTGATGTATTGCTCATATAGGGGATAGTAATCACTGCAATCGGATTCGCTGACCGTCATTTGCAAATCCTGGTTGCGTTTAAGCACCCGTTTTTGGCTTTTAGAAGGAGAAAATAGGGCGATAGGAATGCGGATCGCCTGGCAAGCCTGGCAGGCAGGACAATGTGGTCGATAAATTTGCTCAGCGCTGCGCCTAAACCCGGCCCCAATCAAAAATTCATATTGTTGCTCATCGGGCTCGTCCGCATCAGCAAATACCAATAACTGCTCTTTTTGTTCCGGTAAATAGCTACAAGAAAATTGCTGAGTTAAACCAAACTTCATTCTTCTGCCACCAATATTTTGGGTTGCCATACGGCCGGCTCGAAGGTTTTTAGCATAGCGCCGGTAAGTCTGTGTAAAAAGTCTGAGCGCTCTACTGAGACGCAGCCAAGGCTCGCTAGATGGGGATTTTGCAGCTGGCAGTCAATAAACGCCCCTCCATGGGTCTTCAGGTGTTCAATCAGATAATACATGGCCAGTTTTGAAGTATTGCTCGCTCTGTGAAACATGGACTCTCCGCAAAACACCTGCCCCAATGTAACCCCGTAAAGTCCCCCAACCAGTTGATCATTTTCCCATACTTCAATGGACTGTGCATGACCAGACTGGTGTAAGTCTTGGTAAGCGTCGATCATCTGCTGATTGATCCAGGTGCCAGAATCATTTCGTGGAATTTTAGCACAGGCGAGTATGACTTGATCAAAAGCATGGTTGATCGTCACTTTGTATTTGTGCCTATTGATTAATTTTTGCAAGCTACGGCTACAGATAAATTGCTCAAGTGGCAATATACCTCTGGGCTCCGGCGACCACCAGAGTATTGGCTCTCCTTCACTAAACCAAGGGAAAATGCCCAGAGAATAGGCAAGCAATAACCTTTCTACTGAAAGGTCTCCACCAAAAGCCAGCAAGCCACATGGCTCCTTTAGGGCATATTCAGTAGGAGGAAAGCGCAACGCTTTATTTAGTTGATATAGTTCTAACATTGGGGCGAATGTTTAGCCTGGAACGGGTTCATGAAAAAGGCCTCATATGAGGCCTCAGTCTTTCGATTGTAAAGTCTTTATGAGACTTATTCTAGGGCATCGAGATATTTTTCAGCGTCCAGGGCGGCCATACAGCCAGTTCCTGCGGAGGTAATAGCTTGGCGATAAATATGATCACTAACATCACCTGCGGCAAAAACCCCTTCAACACTGGTTTGAGTGGCATTACCTTCGTTACCACTGGTAACTTTGATATAGCCGTCTTTCATTTCAAGCTCGCCCTCAAAAATCCCGGTATTGGGTTGATGTCCAATGGCAATAAACACGCCCATTAGATCAAGCTGCTCAGTGGCATCTGAGTTGGCGTCTTTGACACGGATCCCGGTTACGCCCATCTGATCACCTAGCACTTCGTCAAGGGTGCGATTAAGGTGCAGAGTCACATTACCATTTTTGGCTTTATCCATCAGGCGATTAGCCAGGATTTTTTCACTGCGAAAGCTCTCGCGACGGTGAATAACATGGACTTCCGAGGCAATGTTTGATAAATACAGAGCTTCTTCGACTGCAGTATTTCCCCCACCGACCACAGCGACCTTCTGGTTGCGATAAAAGAATCCATCACAGGTTGCGCAGGCTGAAACGCCTTTGCCCATAAAGGCGGTCTCAGATTCCATACCCAAATATTTAGCGGAAGCGCCGGTGGCGATAATTAAGGCATCACAAGTATAGGTGCCTTGATCGCCAGTTAAGGTGAATGGACGTTTGGATAGGTTGGTTTTATTTATATGGTCAAAGATAATCTCCGTATCAAATTTTTCAGCATGCTTTTGCATACGCACCATTAGGTCTGGCCCGGTCAAACCTTCTGGATCCCCCGGCCAGTTTTCCACTTCGGTTGTGGTGGTGAGCTGGCCACCTTGTTGAATGCCGGTTAATAGCACTGGGTTTAAGTTGGCGCGTGCAGCATAAACTGCTGCAGAATAACCGGCAGGGCCTGAGCCTAGAATCAATAATTTAACGTGCCTTGTTTCAGACATGAATATCTCCAATAAAAATTTGACGGCATTCTATGCAATAGCGCGAGGCGGATAAAGCGGATAAATGGCCAGTATGTTTGTATGCAGCTAGACATGTGGGCAGGCCAACGACTTTCAATACGGATATTAAAAATAACTATTCATTAAGTTGCGTGGCCTGTATCGCCGTCAGGGCAATCGTAAATACAATATCATCCACCAGTGCCCCTCGACTCAAGTCATTAACCGGTTTGCCCATGCCCTGCAGCATAGGCCCAATGCTGAGCAAATCTGCACTGCGTTGCACTGCTTTATAGGTGGTATTGCCAGTATTAAGATCAGGAAAAATGAATACCGTTGCCTGACCCGCTACTTTGCTGTTTGGTGCTTTTTTGTGCGCCACGTTTTCCATCACCGCCGCGTCATATTGAAGAGGCCCATCAATCAGTAGATCAGGGCGCTTTTGTTGGGCTAGTTTTGTTGCAAGTTTTACCTTATCTACATCTGAGCCGGTACCTGAATTTCCGGTGCTGTAACTGATCATCGCTACTTTTGGTTCAATGCCAAAGGTGGCGGCAGAATCAGCGGATTGAATGGCAATATCTGCCAATTGCTCAGCAGTAGGATCCGGATTAATGGCACAATCTCCGTACACAAGCACCTGCTCGGGTAGCAACATGAAAAATATTGAAGAGACCAAAGCTGCACCGGGCGCGGTTTTAATAAGCTGTAGAGCCGGACGAATGGTATTGGCGGTTGTATTAACCGCGCCTGACACCAAACCATCCACGTCACCAAGTTGTAGCATCATCGTAGCTAACACTACGTTATCTAGCATCTGCTCTTCAGCCACCACTGTAGTCAGCCCCTTGTGTTGACGCAGGGCCACCATCGGCGCGATGTATTTTCCACGAATATCTCCGGGTGACAGAATTTGCACACCCTCCGTTAGTTCAACACCCTGTTGTTGTGCGGCTCGTAAAATTTCAGCTCGCTCACCGAGCAATATACATTTGGCGATACCCCGCTCAGCACAAATGGCAGCCGCTTTTATGGTTCTGGGCTCATCACCTTCGGGTAATACAACAGTTTTCTGCGCCTGTTTGGCTAGTCGGGTCAATTTGTATCTAAAGGCTGGAGGAGATAGGCGCAGGGCCCGTGTGGAGCCTTTTAGCAGTGACTTAACCCATGGTTCATCAATACATGCGGCGGTGTGATCCATTACCCTTTCGATGCGCTGTAAGTCGTCGGTCGGTACCTCTTGATTAAAAAAGTGCAGATTGAGCGAAGTTTGCCAGGTGTTATCTTGCACTAACATGACCGGTAGGCCTGTGGCTAAAGCTTGTTCGCATAGTGCTAGTACTCTTGCGTCAGGCTCATAGCCACCGGTTAATAGCAGCGCGCCGATTTTGGTGCCACTTAAGCTAGCCAGACAGGCTGATATCAGTACGTCACTTCTATCGCCAGATAAGACTAATAATGCGCCGGGCTTGAGCACGGAGATCATATTGTGTACTTCTCTGGCACAAAAGTGCACGCTACGCAGACGACGGTGCTGGTAGTCGCCCTGGTAGAGCATTTTTGCGCCCAGATGCTTGCAAAGATCGATGACTCGCGGCGCAATTAAATCGAAGTTCCAGCTAATTGCGCCTAGCAATGCGAAAGACTTATCAAAGATAGGCAGTTTATTTAATCTGGAAATTTGTTTCTGCTCAGCGGACTCGTCATACATCTCAGTCAAATCCGCTCGCACACGTCCACGTTCATCCGTCGGAGCATTGACCTTATTAAAAATGCAGCCAAGCATTTTTTGTCCCCTATGCCCACCATAATTGTCGGCAACAATTTCTAATTTGTCATTCAGTTGATTGAGGGATAAATCCCCAGGGGCACTAACCAAGACAATTTTGGCATCGAGGGCATTGGCAATTTCGCGGTTAAGTCTGACAGCGTAGGGGTGGTTTTGGGTGGAGACTAGGCCTTCAATAATAGAAACATCTTCATCAAAGACGTGTTGCTCATACAAAGCGATAACCTCTTCTAGTAAAATATCTGTTTTGTCCTGGCTGATCATTTCCTCAACGTAAGAAGGCTGCATCGGTTTGGCTGGCTTGAGTAGGCTGATCGCACGGATAATAGCAGTGGATTTTTCCTCTTCCACATCACCTTGTCGGGGTTGGCCAACAGGCTTGAAAAAATTAACCTTCATGCCCTGCTGATGCAATGCTCTAACCAGCCCTAAACTGACACTGGTGAGGCCAACGCCACTTCCAACAGGGATTAACATAATTCGACGGGGCATAGTGTGTCCTTAACTAGGGTTGTTGAGTATATTTGATGGAATCTTGAGCGATCACCCATTCTTCATTTGTGGCAATGGCGTAGACGGGTATGGAGTGCTCTGAGCTTATTTGACCGGATTGACCAAAACGTTGGGCCAGATTCTGCTCCTCATTCAAGTCAAACCCCAAATGCTGTAAATGGGCAATGGTTTTGGCGCGTATTAACGCCGAGTTTTCACCAATACCGCCGGTAAAAACAAGGGCATCAAGGGAGCCTGCGACCACTAAATATGAGCCAATATACTTGGCTAGACGATAGGCAAAAATATCCAGCGCCAATTGAGCCTGTTTATGTCCTAGTTGAGCTTGTTCTTCCAGGGTTCTGCAATCGTTACTTAAGGCTGATATACCCAGCAATCCGGATTTTTTGTTTAATAGTATGCTCACTTCGTTGGCTGGATAACCCAGTTCTTCAATCAAAAATGTTGGAATGCTCGGATCAATATCCCCACAGCGAGTGCCCATAACCAAACCTTCAAGGGGGGTGAAACCCAGGCTGGTATCGACTGCCTTACCTTGTTTTATCGCCGCAATGCTACAACCATTGCCCAGATGAGCGGTGATCAAATTACACTTAGACAAAGGCTTGGCCAGCATACGGGCAGCTTGATGTGCAACAAAATAATGGCTGGAGCCATGAAAGCCATAGCGCCGGATCCCGTGCCGTTCATATAAGTGGTAGGGCAGGGCATAGAGGTAGGCATGTCGGGGCATTGTTTGAAAAAAGGCGGTATCAAACACCGCTACATGAGGTAAGTGGCTAAAAGCCTTTTGTGCACTTTCTATTCCCGCCAGATTAGCTGGGTTGTGCAAGGGTGCCATGCTTGAAGTATCGCTAATAGCTTGTTTTACGGCATCGTCTATCAAAGTCGATTGGGTAAACGTTTCGCCCCCGTGTACCACTCTATGTCCAACGGCAAGCAATTGCTTTTGCAGGTTTTTGTGCTGTGCCAATTCACGCTCTATGGCAGTAAGCGTCTGCTGATGATTGGCACATGCTGGGATATCAACAACGGTCTTTTTTCCGTCAAATTCGTAACTCAAACGACTATCTTGATTACCAAGGTTTTCTGCCAAGCCACTCAATGGTGCCACTCCACTATGAGGGTCAATAATGGCAAATTTAATCGAAGAGCTACCACAGTTGAGAACGAGTACATACTGATTCATATTGACCTTTCGAACAGTGATGATGAACTTATCCTAGACATCTTAGAGGATATTTCCCCAAGGTTTAGCCAATTTGCCCATAAAGCGTTAAACTAATCAGCAAGAGCTAAATGATCTAAGGTGCAGCATGACACAAACACTCACAACATTGTTTAAAGACGGGCAGCAATATATGCACATTTGGCCAATACAAAAGCAGTTGTACGGGCTGTTTCCTGAGTGCCGGGTGATTTCAGCCACTAAGCTGTCAATGAAGGCGATGCCGCCCCTGGCTGTGCTAACTGTAGCCATATCGTATAATTATTCAAGCTATGAGTATCTGCCACAAGCAATTGCCACCGCGGCATTTTTTCTTTCATTACCACTGCAGGGTTTATTATGGCTTGGGCATAGGTCTAACCAGGTGCTGCCGCCAGCGACTAATAGCTGGTATCAAGATATTCATCACAAAATGCAATTACAAGGATGTGCCCTACAAAGCGCTAAAGCCCGGCCCAAATATAAGGAGCTGGCAAGATTGCTCAAAACTGCCTTTGATGAACTGGACAAAGTATTCACTAAACAGTGGTTCTAAAGCCAGTCTAATCAGGCCGCTACCAGGACCTGCTTGCAGCGTCGGCAAATATAGCTCTGTTTATTGCCCAACA
Source organism: Paraglaciecola sp. (assembly GCA_034111125.1). GTDB lineage: Bacteria > Pseudomonadota > Gammaproteobacteria > Enterobacterales > Alteromonadaceae > Paraglaciecola. The sequence goes on along the minus strand of JAWUXW010000061.1, from coordinate 10,677 downwards.
CTTTATTGTGTCTTCTAATGGATAAGGTAAGTGGCCCACACTTGCACATATAATCAAAAGACTTGCCCCGCACTTTTGTCACATCCATGGTGTGTCGGGGCGCCGCTTGCAAATCAAACAGCTCAGCCATTAGTTTTTGCCATTGAACTCCGTGTGGCCTTACCCGACCATAAATTTGATAGGCAACAAGATGACAAACCTCATGGGGAACCACTTCATCAATAAAGATCTGCAAATTGTCCTGAAGCAGAATCGGGTTAAATCTTAACTCGTTTGCTTGCAGGCGCGCACAGCCGGCAATCTTTCCCCGCTGATTAAACTTCACTTGGGGTAGGGGGAAGTCCCGTTGCAAATGCTGACTAGCCAGTTCCAGGCAGTCTTTTACCTGCTGGACTATTTGTGCTTGTAGTTCAATTGTTAACATGCTTTATTTACTAGTGAAATCACAGTTGATCTAAGTTGGCAATTACTTGATTTTAAATATTTTTACAAAAAACAAACATGCCGGAGATAATTAATACAACAACGCAGATCTATCGACTTTCGCTTTCTTGCCGAACCTACGGATGTCAACTTTGGCGGAAAAGTGCATGGTGGCATCGTCATGAAATGGATGGACCAGGCTGGCTATGCCTGTACGGCCCAGTGGAGTAGTCGTTATTGCGTCACGGTTTCGATTGGTGGTATCCGCTTTATTCGACCTATTCTGGTGGGGCAAATGGTAACCTTAAAAGCACAAGTTGTACTTACGGGCAAAACCAGTATGCATATCTTTATAAGTATAGAGGCTGGTGATCCCAGATTACAAAATATGGTAGAAACCGGACACTGTGTAATGTCATTTGTGGCCAGTGATGAAGCGGGATATCCGGTTGAAGTGCCTAGTTGGCAACCTGTAAGCGAACAGGATAAATTGCTCGAAAAATACGCTATTAAAGCAAAAAACTTTGCTCGCACCCTGGATGAAGATTTACTCGTTGCCAATGACAACGAGTAAATCAAAATTTCGGATTAGTCTATAGCCTGCAATAACTTACTATAATTCGCAGGCTAGGCAATAGGCGTATACACCACGAGGATCGTTGAGCTTAACCACTGCTTCAAAGTCGGCCGTCAGCTGTTTGATCATGCCAATCAGAGCGCTATCACTATCGGCAAAATGGGCCTTAGCAAACACTACTGCAGCTTGACCAAAGAGCTCTTTCCAAAACAACTCCTTGCTACTCAAGCTACGTTCAATATATTCCGTATCGTATTTATCCAGATTTGCTAAATTGGCGGCGGCTTTAATACCGTCATCCAAATAACCAAGCTCATCAACTAAACCAAGTTCTTTAGCTGTTTCACCTATCCATACTCGACCCTGAGCGATGCCATCAACCTGCTCTTTTGTCATATTCCGTTCGCTAGCCACTAAACCAATAAATTGGTCATAGCCGTGTTCAATACCCCGCTGCAGTATTTTACCAATTTGCGGATCCAGACTTCGAGTGATACCCATACCGGCAAATTCAGTCGTACCCACACCGTCTGTATGAATACCCAGGTAATCCAGGCTATTTTCAAAGGTTAAAAACATACCAAAAATACCGATTGAGCCAGTTATCGTACTCGGCGCTGCCCAGATTTGATCTGCGCTAGCCGAAATCCAGTATCCTCCAGAGGCAGCATAGGTGCTCATCACTGCTACAACTGGCTTGCCAGCTGCTTTTAGGCTTTCGACTTCCTGGCGAATAATTTCCGAAGCAAAAGCACTGCCTCCGGGGGAGTCTACGTATAACACTACAGATTTAACTGAATCATCTAAACGTGCTTTACGCAACAAGTTTGCGGTGCTGTCACCGCCAATGGAGCCTGGTTTTTGCGTGCCATTTAATATAGTGCCTTTGGCGACCACCACACCAACTTTGTCCGTGTCATTACTCATATGGGGTAAGGACGGGTTAATGATTTTCAGATAATTTTTGTAAGTAATATGGGTGTAACCACGCTTAGAGTCATCATCACCCACCACGGCTATTAACTCCTGTAACACTTCGTCACGGGTTTTTAATGCGTCCACCCAACCATTGTCCAAAGCGTAGCGAGCAAAGTCGCCATCGGCTTGCTCGAATTTTTCTAAAAAATCGTCAATTTTTTCATCGAAATTTAAAGGCGATACATTTCGCGCGCTGGCTACGTCATTTTTGTACTGCTGCCACATACCGTTTAACCACGCTCGATTGGCTGTTTTTGCTTCTTCAGACATGTCGTCACGGATGAAAGGTTCTACCGCCGATTTGTAGGTGCCAACTTTAAATACGTGAGTTGATGCTTTCAGTTTTTCCAGAGCAGATTTGAAATACATGCCGAAGCGACCGTAACCTTCAAATAACATAAAACCCATTGGGTTGAGATAGAGGTGATCGGCATGGCTGGCGAGATAATATTGATTTTGACTATAGGAATCACCAATGGCATACACCGGCTTTTCACTTTCTTTGAAGCTGTCAATGGCCGCCGCAACTTGCTTAAGTTTGTCCAGACCCGCGTTGTTTAGATGTTGTAAATCCAGTACCAGAGTTTTAATTCTACGGTCTTGCTTAGCGTTATCGATGGCAAACAATACATCTTGCAATAACACTTCTGGCTTGTTCTCTTTCTCGTCAAAGGCTTCCTGAATAAACTGCTCAAATGGATCAACTATACGTTTTTGAATAACCAGGTCACCGCGCAGTTCAAGTATCAGCGCAGAATCTGTTGGTACGGTGATTTTTCCGTCATCTTTAAATATCATCGCAATCAAGCCGATGAAAATAACAATAAAAATTAAATTAAAGAACAACTTACGGGTAAAATTGAGTATTGACCACAAGCCTACAAATAATGACTTAGTCCAACTTCTTTGTGCTGACATAAATGAATTTTCACAAATATAAAATAGATGCTGCATCCTAACGAATTTATGCTCTGTAGAGAATTTGTAAATGTAAATTTTTGTTACGTAGCTGGCTTGGGTATACACTTGTGCTCACCTATCCTATCAATACGAGTCAATTTTTCATGGAAAAGAACGCCCACTTCCCCCACCTTTTTGAACCTCTGGACCTGGGTTTTACTCAGCTTAAAAATCGAACTTTAATGGGTTCGATGCATATGGGCTTAGAAGAAGAAAAGAATGGCTATGAAAAATTAGCGACATTTTATGGTGAGCGGGCAGCGGGTGGAGCTGGGCTTATTGTGACCGGCGGCATTAGTCCCAATCGACAAGGATGGTTACTGCCCTTTGCTGCCAGAATGACCAACAAAAAGCATGCTGCCCAGCATCAGATCATCACCGATACGGTGCACAAGTACGATGGCAAGATATGTATGCAAATTTTGCATTCCGGGCGTTATGGCTATCATCCTTTTACCGTGGCGCCTTCGGCAATAAAGTCGGTCATCAATCCATTTAAACCGAAAGCCCTATCCAAACGGGGAATTGTCAATACCATTAAAGACTACGCCACATGTGCCGCAATGGCGAAAATGGGTGGATACGACGGCGTTGAAGTAATGGGCTCTGAAGGTTACTTTATCAATCAGTTTTTATGTCAACGAACTAACCAACGAGAGGATGAATGGGGTGGCAGCTTTGCCAATCGTGCCCGTATCGCGGTAGAGATTGTAAAGGCCATACGGGAAAATGTTGGCAGTGACTTTATTGTTATCTTTCGTTTATCCATGCTGGATTTAGTTGAGGGTGGCAGCAATTGGGACGAGGTGGTGACACTAGGAAAACTTATTGAAGAAGCCGGTGCAACATTGGTCAATACCGGCATTGGCTGGCATGAAGCACGAGTGCCAACCATTGGCACCATGGTCCCCAGAGCCGCGTTTACTTGGATAACTGAGCGCATGAAGGGGGAGCTAAAGCTACCTATTATTGCGACCAATCGAATTAATACCCCGGAAATTGCTGAACAGATCTTGTCCAGTGGCCAGGCTGATATGGTGTCGATGGCACGGCCATTTTTAGCCGACGAGAATTTTGTACGTAAAGCCGAGCAAGGCAGAAGTGACGAAATTAATACCTGCATAGCTTGTAATCAGGCTTGTTTAGATCACGGCTTTGAGCGCAAGCGTGCGAGTTGTCTGGTTAACCCCCGTGGTGGCTATGAAACAGAGCTGAATTTCCCTCTAACTAATCATAAAAAGAAGCTAGCCGTGGTCGGCGCTGGGCCAGCAGGCATGGCTTTTAGCACTTATGCAGCAGAGCGGGGACATGAGGTACATTTATTTGAGCAAAGTGCAGAAATTGGTGGTCAGTTTAATTATGCCAAACGCATTCCCGGTAAAGAAGAATTTTACGAAACGATTCGTTATTTCAATAAAAAAATCGACACCACCGGGGTCACGCTGCATTTAAACAGTATGCAAACGGCTGAGTCCCTGGCAAAACAGGGTTTTGACGAAGTCGTATTATCCACTGGCATCAAACCACGAGATGTGGCGATTGAAGGAATTGAGCACGAAAAAGTGCTCAGTTATCTGGACGTTCTCAAACACAATAAACCCGTGGGCAAGCGGGTCGCCATCATCGGGGCCGGTGGAATAGGCTTTGATGTTGCTGAGTTCTTAGTGGAACAACATTCTTTAAGCACCGAACCTGAGCAGTGGCTAAAAAACTGGGGTATTGACAAAAACTACGTAAATCGAGGGGCGCTGGCACCTGCCCAGATAGAGTCTCCGGCCCGAGACGTTTATCTGCTGCAACGTAAAACCAGTAAAGTAGGTAAAAATTTAGGCAAGACTACCGGCTGGATACACCGCAGTGCACTTAAACAAAAGCAGGTGCAGATGATCGCAGGAGTAGGCTATAGCTTAATTGATGACAAAGGCTTACACATTACGGTAAACGAGAAATGTCAGTGTCTGGAAGTCGACAATATCATACTCTGCGCAGGTCAAGAGCCTCTGCGAGATTTACAAGCGGGTTTGGTGGCCAAAGGTATCACCACCCACCTCATTGGTGGTGCAGATATCGCGTTAGAACTGGATGCAAAACGCGCCATACGCCAGGGAGCAGAATTGGCAGCGGTGATATAGCCGTGTAATACCAATCCACCTAAATATCTGATCACTCAGCGATGAATAAAATTTGCGTAATCGCGGCGTGTTTTAACCTGTATAACGGCTACAGCGTAAGCGGCTTTGCTATCGCCCTTCGGGAAGGGCTGGCAAGCTCCCTAGCTGCATTGCAAGGTCTATGAAGGCAAACAGCATTCCTTCGACGTTACGTTTTGCTGAGCACCTAGCGGCTTTGCTTGATATTCGAGTCTTTGATATACATCGCTTAGGCGTCTAAATATTTGCCCCGCTTTGGGCTCAAGCTGCTCACTTACGCTGATGCTAAAGGCTTGGGCTCTTTGCCAGAGCTGTCGATGTATGCCGTTTTTTTCGAGCAAACTCAGTGCTGGCTCAAAGTATCTTTTTGTAGCCTCATTTTTTTTGCTAAAGAAATGAGGCAGAAAAATAATCCTAATATCAAGGCAATGAGCACCTGACAAGTTTGTTCTAAGGCATTTTTTTGGCTGTGGATCATAATATTCCGTTCATAAAAATGAAAAGATAACGGCTAACTGTAGCGTATATACCCTTAAAGCCGTCATCTGATCTCTTTTATGCATGAGTATTGTTCAAGTACTTTTATATTAGCAACTTACAATTAATCGGTGAATTGCCAAATGACAGCCCGTATAATAGGAAAAATAACCGCTCACCGACTGATTAACAAAAATGAAATCTATTGAAATTGACGACGATCTATATGTCTTTATTGCTTCTCAAACTCAGCATATTGGAGAAAGTGCTACGGATATTTTACGTCGTTTAATTATGCCAGAGTCGGTAGTGGCTAGCTTTGTAAGGCTAGCTACCGGCAATGCAGCTGTAATTCATACACCCACTAGCCTCGTCGTGAACGAAACGACTTTTTTCTATATAGAGGAAGAAAAGTTAAGTGAACTTAGCAAAATAGTCGATCGTTTCCTGTATATTTTGGCGGCTATGTATCGGGTGCACTCTGAGCACTTTGATCTGGTACTGCAAGTTCAGGGACCGCATAGTCTGTACTTTGCCAAAGACAAAGAATCCTTAATCGCGGTTCGCAGCACCACCAACCCTAAGCAGATACCGAATTCGAGTTACTGGGTTGTCAGCAACAATAATACCGCGAAAAAAGTTTCAATATTAAGTGAGGTAGCAGATGTACTTGGCTACTCAACAGCGGATAAAAATCGTTTACTCGAATTGTTTTGTCCACCACCCATTGACCAATAAATAAGGAATATCATGGCCATTCATCCCCAGGCGGGGTTGCCCGCGTCAGAAGAGCAACTGGTTAACGTGGCGCGTTTAGTCACTGCCTATTACAGTAACAAACCAGAAAAAGGCAATAGCATTCAGGCCGTGGCATTTGGTACTTCTGGCCACCGTGGTAGTTCCCTGCTCAATACTTTTAACGATAGCCATATTGCCGCTATCTGTCAGGCTTTGGCTGAATTTCGTCTGGCACAAGGCACGACCGGCCCGCTATTTATGGGCATGGATACCCATGCTTTATCTGAGTCTGCTTTTTCCACCGCGGTTGAAGTTTTAGCGGCAAATGGCGTGCATCTGATTGTTCAGCAAGACAGGGGTTATACCCCTACGCCGGTGATTTCTCACGCTATTCTTGAATATAACCTTGATAAACAAAAGGCTAGAGCTGACGGCGTGGTGATCACACCTTCGCATAATCCGCCGGAAGATGGGGGGTTCAAGTACAATCCCCCTCATGGTGGGCCAGCTGACAGCAATGTGACGAATCAAATTCAACAGCGGGCTAATGAACTGATTTCTGCAGACTTGGCTGATGTAAAACGCATGAATATTGTTCTGGCCTATCAGTCGGAGTATGTGCAGGAAATAGATTTCGCCGAAAACTACATCGCCCAACTTGACCAGGTGGTGGACATGCAAGCCATCGCCAAAGCCGGACTTAAGTTAGGTACGGACCCCTTAGGCGGCGCTGGACTGGGCTATTGGGATCGTATTGCCGAACGTTATGGTTTGGATATTGAGGTGGTTAATAATAAAGTAGACCAGCAGTTCGGCTTTATGCGCCGGGATAAAGACGGCAAGATCCGTATGGACTGCTCTTCTCCCTATGCAATGGCGGGGCTAATCGACTTGCGTGAACGTTTCGATTTGGCCTTTGGCAACGATCCTGATTTTGACCGCCACGGTATTGTGACCCGTAAAAGTGGCCTAATGAATCCTAATCATTATTTGGCAGTTGCAATTGAATATCTATACGAACATCGCAAGGATTGGCCACAAGAGATCAAGATAGGCAAAACCCTGGTATCCAGCAGCATGATTGACCGGGTAGCAAAGAGTCTAGGACGTGAACTGGCAGAGATGCCGGTTGGCTTTAAGTGGTTTGTACAAGGAATGTTGCATGGCAGCATCGGCTTTGCTGGTGAAGAGAGTGCCGGGGGCATATTTTTACGACGTAACGGATTACCCTGGGCGACAGATAAAGATGGCATTATTTTATGTCTGCTAGGTGCCGAGATCATGGCGGTTACCGGCAAGGATCCCGGTGAGCATTATCAGCGCTTAACTGAACAGTTTGGCGCACCTGCTTATAAACGTATTGATGTGGCCGCCAATCACGCGCAAAAACAAGTGCTGAGTAAGATGGATAAGGACGTTATTCAATCTACGGAATTGGCTGGTGAAAGCATCATCAACATTCAAACCCATGCGCCGGGCAATAATGCCGCAATAGGGGGAGTGAAAGTGAGCACCGAAAACGGTTGGTTTGCGGCGCGTCCTTCAGGCACCGAAGAAATTTATAAAATTTATGCGGAAAGCTTCAAAGGTGAAGAACACTTACAACTGTTGATTGATGAGGCACAAGCTTTGGTTGATGGCGTGTTTAAACAGGCAAATGTTTAATAAATAAATAAATCTAAATGGTTGATTTTTTGTAAATGAATTGCGGCTAGACGAGGTTTTGTTTGTTTTTTGTTGTTTTTATAACAAAAAAATAACAACGTTCAGTAAGGAATCCTGCTAAAACTACTCATATAAAATATTAGTGTAACTTAATTACAAAAAAATATCTGTGAAGCAAAGGCGAACAGCCATTGTAGATCACAGCTTTATTGGGGGACTTATGAACAGCAAATTAACAAAAAGTAAAAGTAAAGCTGCATCAGATATTAGCTTAGATAAAACAACCATTAAAGATGCCATTGTGAGGCATTTACATTGTTCCCTTGGCACCGATGAAAACAAAGCGAACAACCATGCCTGGTGGAAAGCAACCTGTGCAACGGTGCAAGAGCGAGTACTTGAGCAACTACGCAAGACTCAAAAAACTCATTACTTGAATGATACCCGTGCGGTGCATTATTTTTCAGCCGAGTTTTTGATGGGACGCTTAATGTCCAATAATTTGCAAAACCTCGGCTTGTATGAACAAACTGATCAGGCTTTGCAAGAGTTAGGAGTGAGCCTGACTGATATTATGGAAGAAGAGCCAGATATGGCCTTGGGCAATGGTGGCCTGGGGCGACTAGCGGCGTGTTTTATTGATTCATTGGCGACCTTAGATTTACCTGCAGTGGGCTACGGCTTGCATTATGAGCATGGTTTGTTCCGCCAGGAAATTAAAAATGGAGAGCAAATAGAACGACCCGATAGTTGGCGAGACTATGGTAACCCATGGGAAATTTGCCGTCCCGAGTCTATCCAGGAAATCCCCCTGTATGGCTATGTTGAAACCAAATACGGTGAAAGCGGAAAAGTGAATAAAGAATGGCATCCGGGATTAATTGTCAAAGGCTTGCCCTGGGATATTCCGGTTGTCGGTTACGGCGGTAAAACCGTAAATGTATTGCGTTTATGGCAGAGTCAGGCTTCCGACTACTTTAACTGGGACGTGTTTAACGCTGGGGGCTATGTAGATGCACAAAAAGAGAATGTGCAGGCAGAAACCATTTCAAAAGTCCTGTACCCCAATGACGAAACCGAAGCGGGTAAGGAATTACGCCTTATCCAGCAATACTTCTTTAGCGCCTGCTCACTAAAAGACATCATTCGTCGCTACAAGCGGGCCCATGGCGATGACTGGAGCCGATTCTCTGAGCAGGTAGTGATCCAATTAAATGATACCCATCCGGCGGTTGCCATCCCTGAATTGATGCGGATCCTGCTTGATCGTGCCGAGCTCGACTGGGACAGTGCCTGGGCTATTTGTAGTAAAACTTTTGCTTACACTAACCATACACTTTTACCAGAAGCCTTGGAGAGATGGTCGGCACGTATGTTTGAGAAGATTCTTCCCAGACATCTTGAAATCATCTATGAAATTAATCATCGCTTTATGGCTGAAGTGGAAAAAGTATGGCCCGGTGACGACAACATAAAGAAAAAACTATCCATCATAGAAGAGGGGCATGAAAAGATGGTGCGCATGGGTAACCTCTGTGTGATCGGATCATTTGCGGTTAACGGAGTTGCAGAAATTCACTCTGCCCTGGTGAAGAAAGACTTGTTCCCGGAATTCAATCAAATGTGGCCGGGTAAATTAACTAATGTAACCAATGGCATTACACCTCGTCGCTGGTTGAAAGCCTGTAACCCTAAGTTGTCGGCCTTGATTGATGAAAAAGTGGGTAATGACTGGCCCTTGCATTTGCATAAGTTGCAGGAACTAGCGAAGTTTGCTGACAATGCTAAGTTTCAAAAGCAATTTATGAAGATCAAACATGAAAACAAGGTGGCCCTGGCCGCGGAAGTGCTTGAGTTGACGGGAATTGAGATTGATCCAAAGGCAATATTCGATATTCAAATTAAGCGTTTGCATGAGTATAAAAGACAGCATCTGAATCTGTTACACATAATGGCTTTGTATCGCCGTTTGTTGGAAAACCCGAACTATGAAATGCACCCTAGAGTATTCTTGTTTGGTGCTAAAGCCGCACCTGGCTACAAGCTGGCGAAAGATATTATTTATGCCATTAACCAGGTGGCTGAAAAGATCAATAACGATAAGCGGGTAAATAAGAAGCTTAAAGTGGTTTTTTTATCCAATTACCGGGTCAGTTTGGCAGAAAAAATGATCCCGGCGGCAGATATCTCAGAGCAAATCTCCACCGCAGGTAAGGAAGCCTCTGGCACTGGCAATATGAAGTTATCCCTTAATGGAGCCTTGACCGTAGGTACCATGGATGGCGCCAATATTGAGATTGCCGAAGAAGTGGGTGATGAAAACATCTTTATCTTTGGGCTAGATGTAGACGAAGTCAGCGCACTACAGAGCAAAGGCTACAATCCTTTTGATTATTATTACAATAATAAGGAAATAAAAGCCATTCTTGACTGGTTGGAGACGGATTACTTCACCCCAGGCAAACCAGGTGCCTTAGGATCACTGAAACACAGTTTATTGGAAGGGGGCGACCCTTATCTGGTGTTGGCTGATTTTGAGTCTTACTCAGAGGCGCAGCTTAAAGCCGATCTTGCCTATAAAGATCCCAGTCGCTGGGCCAAGATGGCCATCTTGAACACGGCTCGTATGGGTAAGTTTACCTCCGATCGCTCCATAAAGGACTATGTGCAAAAAATCTGGAAGTTAAAACCCTGTCAAGTTGAGTAGGG
>JAWUXW010000060.1:0-20539 GCA_034111125.1 Paraglaciecola sp. | reverse complement strand
TACGACGGGGATGCCTTAATTGCTGAATACAAAGGCACAGAAATGGTTAATCGTTACGTGCATGGTGGTGGTGTTGATAATCCGCTAATTAAGTACAGTGGCACTGGTGTACATAGTTATAGTCGTTATGCACTTCATAGTAATCACCAAGGCTCAATTATTGCCAATAGTCATATCTATTGTAGTCCTTGTGATATAAACACTTACGACAGTTATGGTGTGCCCAGTGACACCAATAAAGGCCGCTTTGGTTATACTGGTCAGTTGTATCTGGATGAAATCGGGTTAAACTATTACAAAGCACGGATTTATCATCCAAAACTAGGTCGATTCCTGCAAACTGCCCCTGTGGGTTATGAAGATAAGATGAATCTTTATGCTTATGTAGCAAGGCGCGCCTGAGCAGGGCCATGTTCTTCGCCCCATCATCAGCATAAATTTGGCTTTCATCTTCCCGAAACGTCACATTCAGCACCCAATGTTGACTAGTTTCGATCGCCCAATACCCTCTTATTATTCAGGCCGCTTCGTTGACATCATCTCCTAGCGAGGTGATGTAATAAGACACTTCATGCTCGATTGTCTCTTTACCCTTCTTGTTAAAGGTTCGTTTACGCGTCACTTCAACGACGGATTGAATCTCTTCGGCCAATTGGCTCTGTACTGAGGTTAATACCCCCGCTTCACTCTGTGAAGTTTCGCGTTCAGCGAAAGGGCTTGCCCCGGGGATGCTTTATTTAAACTAAAAACCGAGTGAATTATTATCACTCATGAGTCGGTGAATTTAGCGCAGCACTAGCTAATAGCGCAAACCAAAGCCGTAGGGGTAACGAGGCGCATAGTCAGGTTCGTCCTGCTGAAGGCCTATTTGGCCGATATCGCCTGGCCAGGAAAAGCCTAACTTGCCCTTAAAGTCATAGTCACCAAATAATACTTCGGCGATCCCCTGGCCTTCTGAACCGGGCAACCAGGCGGCAACAAATGCAGAGGATTGTTCGATTTGCTCATTAACCAGCAAAGGCCTGCCGGAAATCAACAGGGTGATCACTTTTTTGCCGGCGTCATGATAGGTCTTAATCAACGTCCGGTGTTCTTCTGAGAGCACAAGCTGTGCTGCAGGCCTATCGCCAGCACCCTCTGCATAGGGTGTTTCACCGACCACGATTATGGCAACATCTGCCAATTCGCTTATACCCTTAGTGTCGGCATCAATGACATTGTCTGCAGTAATGACATTGTCTTCGCCAATTACATTTTTTATGCCATCCAGTATGCTGGTAGCACCTTCAACTGGGCGTTCTGGGTTGTTGTAAAGGTCGAGGTGGGCACCCTGCCATTTTTTAGTCCAACCGCCACACTGATAGGGAATATTGTTAGCATGAGAGCCAACGACAATAACCTTCTGTGTTTTGCTTAAAGGTAAAATAGTCTGCTCGTTTTTGAGCAGAACCAGGGATTCCCTCACGGCCTGCCTGGCTAAATTGCGATGCTCCTGGGAGCCAACTGAATTGGCACAAACTGATGTACTGAGTGGCCTACTAAACAGACCCAATTTCAGTTTCATTCTAAGAATACGTGTCACTGCGTCGTCAATTCTGGACATAGGCACCTCACCGCTTTCGACCAGAGCGATAATTGCTGGCAAACTGGTTTTCCATGATTGGGCAAACATAAACATATCGATGCCGGCATCCAGACCTTGTTTGAGGCTTAAACCTGCCATCTGTATGCCTTCCCAGTCCGTAAGTACTACGCCGTCAAAGCCAAGTTCTGTTTTTAGCAAGTTAGTTAACAGGGTTTTTGATCCATGCAGTTTTTCACCATTTATTGAGCTGAAAGACGCCATTACCGATACTACGTCTTCCGCGATGGCATCAATAAATCCTGGTAAATGTATGCGGCGCATCTCAAACTCGGAAATCTTCGCATCGCCTCTGTCAATACCATCGTAGGTGGCACCATCGGCGACGAAGTGCTTAGCCGTTGCTCCTACGGAGTGGTCTGCACTTAAATCTTCACCCTGATACCCGGCAACCATCGGTGCTGCAAACATTTGTTGCAGTTCAGTGGTTTCGCCGAAAGATTCATAGGTTCTGCCCCAACGGATATTCTGTGCAACGGCTATAGTCGGTGAAAATGTCCAACGTACACCAGTTGCCGACAGTTCTTTTGCAGTCAAACGGGCCAACTGTTTAACTAAACGGGGGTTTCTGCTCGCGCCTAAACCAATGTTGTGGGGCAGGATCACGCTATTGCCATCAAAATAACTGTGACCGTGAACCGCATCAATGGCAAATACCGTGGGTATTGTCGAGCTACTTTGCAGGGCGGCTAACTGGTATGAATCAGCCAAATTTCGCCATGCTTGGCTTGTGCCTAATTTCCCATCAGGGGTAAGATTAATAATCGAACCAATATTATGTTTTCTAACCTCATCCGGGGTGGCGGCAACTATATCAGTTTGTACCATTTGTCCGACTTTTTCTTCAAGGCTCATATTAGACAGGGCTGTGGCAATATCCACTTCGCTGTTAATTGAGGATTGCCAGTTGATATTAGCCAATCTTTGAGCCGCCAACGTTGCCAAGGAAGACATTTCGGCATCACACAAGGCCAGCTCGTCACTGAGCTCTGTTACTTTTTCAGCAGTTGCACAGCCACTGAGCAGTAGGTTAAGAGCCAGGATGAGTAAAAAATTCGGGGCATTCTTTTGCATAATGAAACAACCTTACTGACATACCAATTGGGGGAAGGGCGAGTTGTGCGAGTTTACATTTAATAATGTACAGATTGAATTTTGCAGGCAATGATATTGAGGTCAGACGGATTATTATGGGGTCAAGTTGGTCGCTAGAGGGGTAAAATCCCTTAGCTGTGAGCCTGATAGTATTAACCAAGGCCATAATAAGCGGGTTATTTTGCTGCATGCTCAGGTGTTATGTAGCTGATAAGGTACTCAAGGTGTAACATGTTGTGACGTAATTCATACAGCATATGTCGCAATAGTGTTAAAAACTCTCAAAAGAGCAACTACTCAAAACAGCGTTTATCAATTCTGGTCGTTGAATATTGGATTCTGGCTTTGTGTCAGCTTGATCACGTTTTTCACTTTAACTGTCTGGTACCAACAATTTTATTGGTCTTACATTGCTCATACCCTATTACAATCTCTTATGGGTATATTGTTGTCGCTGCCCCTGTATTGGGTTTCCATGCGAATTTGGGAGTGTTCTCTGCTACTAAGAGGCCTGATTAGTTTTTTTCTGGTTGCCTTTATGGCCCTATTCTGGACGATGATAAGGTTAGGCAGCTTTATTTGGATGACAAATGAGCAGAGCCTTTGGGCGGATTTTGGTGGTTGGTATTTTGGTAGTGTTTTTATTTTTCTATGTTGGACCATCACCTTTCACGGCATACGTTATTACCAACTTCTGCAGTCTGAACATAAGATCATGTTAGCGGCCGAAGCCGTCAGTAGGGAGGAACATATAAAACGCATATCCGCGCAAAATGTTGCCCGAGATGCACAATTAAAGATGTTGCGGTATCAATTGAACCCGCACTTTTTGTGTAACACTTTAAATGCAATCAATTCTCTGGTGGAAATCGAAGAAGCTAAGAAAGCCCAGCGCATGATTGTCCAGTTGAGTAAATTTTTGCGCTATTCACTGGATAACAATCCCGATACTAAAATCGCCCTTGAGAAAGAAGTGAGTGCGTTGAGACTATATCTGGAGATTGAAAAAACACGGTTTGGTGAGCGATTGACCCTGGACTTTCAGGTCGATGAACATGCTAAATCGGCTGGAATACCCAGTCTGTTGCTGCAGCCACTGATTGAAAACTCTATGAAACATGCTATTGCCAAGAGTGAAGCAGGAGGCATTATTAGCTTGAATGCCTCGGTTTCAGAAAATAAATTGGTATTGGAGTTGTGTGATACCGGCTCGGATGTAAAAATACAACAAAGTAAAATTTTAAGTTCTAATGGCAGAGGTGTGGGATTGCGCAATACCGATGAAAGATTAGCTACTCTGTATCCTGATAATTATGAATTTACTTTGAAAATCCTTCCCTCTGGTGGGCTTAAATCTACCATTAAAATCCCTTATGAGCCGATTGTAGACTCATCTAATAAACGTAAGCTTGCAGTATGATTAGATTAAGAACTCTGATAGTGGATGACGAGCCCTTGGCGCTCAAATTAATACGTAAATATTTGGGAGGAATTCCCGAAATAGAGATTGTTGCAGAATGCAAAAATGGCCGGGAAGCCTTTGATGCGGTCACGGATCTGGCGCCAGATTTGATGTTTCTGGATATTCAAATGCCTGGTATGAATGGTTTTGATGTAGTACAAAAACTGCAAGCCGATATTGTGCCTTTAGTTGTATTTACCACAGCATACGAACAATATGCCCTGGAAGCATTCGAGGTTCACGCGGTAGATTATGTTCTCAAACCTCTGGATGTAGAGCATATTCGGCGGGCAGTAGACAGGGCGTTAGAGCGTTTCGGTCAGGGAGAAGAAAACGGGCAAAAAACCAGAATTATTGGTGCAATTGACGATATTAATCATAGAGATTTTCAAGTTACTCAGGCCAATCAGCAAGGTGTTTCCCGGCAATCCGACAATCACAATATTGAACGAAAAATAGTAATAAAAGACCGGGACGTGATCACCTTACTTAAACAAAATGATATTGAGTGGGTAGATGCGGCGGGTGATTATGTGTGTCTGCATGCTGGTGGTGTGACTCATGTTAAACGCAGTACTTTAAAAGATTTGTTAGCTGAATTGGATGAAAATATATTTAAGCGGGTGCATCGTTCCACCATTGTAAACCTCAATCGTATCGAAAAAGTTATTCCTCACAGCAAGGGAGAATTCTTTCTACAATTGAGCGAATTTGAACGTATTAAAGTAAGCCGAAATTACCGAGAAGTGATCAAAAGTTTTTTATCGGAAACCTAGTAAATGGTTGCCAGTTGAGTTCGCCTGTATTTTTTAGGATCGACTAACTTGATGTATGCGTTTTTTTAATTTCTTAACAATACTTATTAGTCCGAGCTTTGAGTAGCGTAAACCATAACCAAAAGGGAACAATGTGGCATATTTTTTTTCTTGTTTATTTTCGCTTATTAAGTCTGACGCAGGCCAAGTAAAAGATAATTTCCCTTGAAAGTCCCAGTCGCCAAAGATCACATCACTAAGGCCTTGTCCTTCTGAACCCGGCAGCCAGGCAGCGATAAATGCTGAAGAGTCATGCAATTCCTTATCGATAAGCAAGGTTCTACCCGAAATCAATATTGCTACTACCGGAATACCTTTATCGGCGATAGCTTTGATTGTGTGTAAATCTTCCGGGTGTAACTTGGCTAACTCAAGTGAGTTGCCATAGGGTTCCAGCACTTTCATCTGGCCCTTTATTTGCGAGCCAGCCTCGATAATAACGTTGTCGCCGTCGCGGATGTCGCCCATGCCCTCGGCGTAGGGACGCTCACCAATAACGACAATGGCTACATCATGTAAAGATGCATCCGCCTCACTGCCTGCAGCATCCTTACTTAGGGTGGCGTTTTTTGCGACCTGTTGAATGCCCTGCCAAATCGACGTTCCTCCCTCGATGTTATCGTTACCGGATATACCTTGCCATGCAATGGTAAATCCGCCGCATTGATGTCCCTTGTTGTGAGCATTCTTACCTGCAACCAAGATGCGTGCGTGTTTATTCAAAGGCAGAATGTTGCTTTGGTTTTTCAATAAGACCAATGATTTTCGAACGGCTTCACGGGCCACTTCTCGATGTTTTTTACTACCAAAATCCGGGTGGTTGGAGCAAACACGTTCTGAGGGGCGAGGTTTATCAAACAGTCCATAGGCGAATTTTACTGACAATATTCTGCGTACTGCGTCATCTATTCGCTCAATAGCAACCGTGCCTAATTCAACATGGCTGCGCAGATGATTAATAAACTTTTTCCAGTTTTCTGGCACCATAAACATGTCTATGCCTGCATTTACGCCTTTGGCTACAGACAAAAAATAGTCGTCAGATAAGTAATCAATGCCTTCCCAGTCCGAAACGATAAAGCCATCAAACTCCATCTGGGTTTTTAGTACATCGGTTAACAGGTATCGATTGCCATGGCATTTATCCCCATTCCAACTGCTAAAGGAGGCCATTACCGTCAGGGCGCCTGCATCAAGGGCAGGAAAGTAGGGAGAAATATGAATTTGTTCGAGTTTTTTTCTGGACAGGGTCGTATCTCCCTGATCGATACCGTGTTGGGTGCCACCATCGCCTACCCAGTGTTTTACGCAAGCCAATATACCTGTGTCGCCCAGCCCATTTTGTAATCCCTTAACGAATTTTCCCGAATAAGAGCAGACTATTTTTGGATTTTCAGAATAACTTTCGTAAGTGCGGCCCCAGTGACTATTGCGTGCAACGGCGAGATCCGGCGCGAATGCCCATTCCAACCCTGTTGCCAGAATTTCCAGTGCGGTTACATGTGCAATTCGCGCCAATAATTCGGGATCATTGCAGGCACCCAAACCAATGTTATGGGGGAAAACTGTTGCGCCTCTGACATTATTGTTACCGTGAATGGCGTCTATCCCATATAAGATAGGAATAGCCAGGTGCTCTTCGTCCTGAGCCATGGAGGCCAACCAATATGCGTCATTCATCTTCACCCAGTCTACCGGACGATTATCGCCAGGGCAGGAACCACCGCCACTCAGTACCGCACCAAGATGGTACTTTTTTACGTCCTCTGGGGTACTGGTGATACGCTCACTTTGGGTCATTTGGCCAATTTTTTGATCAAGAGTCATGCGGGATAATAGGTTATCGACTCTTTGTTTTAATCTTGGTTCTTGCAATATTCGACGCATTACTTAAGTACTTTCGTTGTTATTTTCATCTCGATTGCCTGATAACCAGGCACTAAAATCGACGTGTGTAAAACTATCGGGGAATAGCTCAAGGCAAACAATGTCTTTTTTAAGAGGCATAAGTCGTTTTTATCTATTATTGTTATGGATTTCAAATTCCGCCCTTAATTCCGTTTCTGAGTTTCCCCCTATCCAAACATGAAATTGCCCTGGCTCCGCATGCAGCTGCATCTTGCGATCATAAAATGCCAGGTCGGCGCTATGAAGCGTAAAACTAATTGTGTTACTTTGTCCCGATCGCAGATGGACTCGTTTAAAGCCTTTTAGTTCCTTCACCGGGCGGGTCACATTGCCAACCAAGTCCCTTACATAAAGTTGTACTACTTCTTCGGCGTCAACCTGGCCAATATTGCTGAGCTCGACACTCACCGTCAGACTATCGTCTAAGCCAATACTATGCTTGCTTAAATGAATATTTTGGTAGCGAAATGTGGTGTAAGACAAGCCATAACCAAAGCTAAATAAAGGAGTGAAGTGCGTATCAAGATGGGTAGCTGACATGCCAAGGGAGGTCTGAGCGGCTCTAATAGGTATATCGTTCATATGGATAAATGAATCATTAGTGGCTGGTTTGCCAGTGTTTTTCTGCCCATAATACAAGGGGATTTGACCGACAGTGCGCGGGAACGTTACCGGTAATTTACCCGAGGGAGAATGCACTCCAAATAGCAGGTCGACAATAGCTGGGCCAGCCATTGTCCCAGGATGCCAGGCATACAGAACGGCATCGGCCTTCGGCAGGTTTTTTTCTATCGTTAGCGGCCTGCCTGCCATGATTACTAAAATAATCGGTGTACCGGTTTCAGCTATTGCGGTAATTAATTTTTCCTGACAACCCGGTAGGTTAATGTCAGAGCGACAATGTGCCTCGCCGGACAATATTGACTCTTCGCCGAGGAACATAATCACTGTAGCAGAAGATTTGGCTATCTTAACAGCGTGTAAGAAACCACTTTCATCCTCTGAGCGTGAAGTGTCCATAGCTTTGGCATATTGCACTTCAACGGCATCTCCGACCGCTTCCTTAATAGCTTGTAAACAGGTGACAGAATGCTGCGCTTCGCCATCAAATATCCACGTACCAAGTTGCTCGTAAGCATCGTCGGCCATAGGACCAATTACGGCCAATGATTTAATGTTTTGCGCACTTAGGGGTAATATTTGAAAATCATTTTTCAACAATACACAACTTTTCGTCGCGACTTCCCTGGCCACAGCTAAATGCTCATCACAAACCAAGTCTGGTAGTTTATCGCTTTGAATATATGGATTTGAAAATAGTCCTAGTTCAAATTTCACCCGCAATATTTTGCTGACCATGGTATCGATTTGCGTGACGGAAATTCTTCCTTCTTCAATCAGAGCAGGCAAATGTTGGCGGTAAGTGGAACTGACCATTTCCATATCAATACCCGCGTTGGCCGCTTCAAATGCAGCTTCTTTGTCATTGGCCGTAAAGCCATGCACGGTTAACTGTTTGATGGATTCCCAGTCACTGACCACAAAACCGGGGTAATCCCATTCTTCACGTAGCACCTGCTTGATTAACCATTCATTGCCAGAAGCGGGTACGCCGTTCAAATCGCTAAATGAGGTCATGAAGGTCGCCGCTCCTGCTTCCGCAGCGGCTTTAAAGGGGGCTAAATATACGTTTCTTAGTTCGTTTTCAGGAATATTCGTGGTGTTATAATCACGGCCACTTTCTGCTGCACCATAACCAGCAAAATGCTTGGCACAGGCGGCGATTGAGCCTGCATCTGCAAGCTTATCACCTTGAAATCCTTTGACCATTGCAACACCAAGCACACTGCACAGGTAGGGATCTTCACCCAGGCTTTCGGCAATCCTTCCCCAACGTGGGTCGCGGCTAATATCGATCATCGGAGCAAAGGTCCAATTCACGCCGCAGGTGGCGGACTCCAGGGCGGCTATTCTTGCCGCCGATTCAACTAGTTTTGGTGACCAACTGGCCGCTTGGCCAAGTGGAATAGGAAAAATAGTCTTGAAACCGTGTATCACGTCTCTGCCAACTAATAGGGGGATCCCGAGACGGCTTTCTTCCACCACGATACGTTGCATTTCATTAACGATACTCGCATCAACTTCGTTCAATATTGAACCAACACAGCCATCACGTAAGGCTCTTTGCAGGTGATCGGGTATGCATCCACCGTGACCGAAAAATTGACTCAACTGGCCGATTTTCTCATTTAGATCCATACGTGATACTAGCTCAGTGACTTGAGGGTCATAGAGGCTTGAATTATCACTTACTAAATTAAGGTGGCTGTTTGATGGCATGAAGTAAATCCGCTGAATTGACTAATGAAGCAACAGGCAGTCTTAGACAAAAACCGGGGTTATTATTGAACTGCCAAATCATTACGCTTAGTGGAATAGAAGTTATGTTTATATATTGTTAACAATATTCCGAATAGTGAGGGATACAAGCGAAATAAGGCAAGTTGGACTGGGCTTGAGGCAATTGGGTAAATATTGACAGCATGAAGGGCATCGATTACTACACCGTAGGGATTTAAAGCCGTCAGGAGAATAATAGTTGTTTCGCTTCGAGGAAAGGTCGGGACGCTTTATCGCACTTCAACAGCCGTCTCAGCGCATTTACATTGCTGGTTAATAATTAACTTGTATGTATTTTTGTTAAAGGCTTGTGGGGTGGCGATTTTTTGTTTATCCATGCCGGTTCCAAGGTTGATGGTTATAAACTTCCTTGAATTCAAGACCGCTATAATTAAATGATTCATTTATCAAAAAAACTAAAACTAACGTTGCTCATTGCATACAAAAGTCCGTGTCATGAGAATCTCTTTTTAATCAAAATTAGTAAAAAAATCATATGTCACATTATGAAACTACCGCAAAAGATATAGTACCTTTAGGACAAAAAGCCGCCTATGGTACGGGGACACTAGTTCTCAATCTACTGCCTGCAGCGCTCGGAATTTTTGCCTTTTTCTTGATCTGAGAAGAAATTGCCATGAAAGACCACGATATGGGGATAGTTTAGCTTTAATTATTTCCTACGAGGTTCAATGGTAAATGATCAAGATGAAAGAGTGGATTTAGTTGAACTGTAATATTGCAAAAGCGATTGATGGGCATCATATGGAAGTGGTGCATACTAAACGCCACAAATAGGCTATCTATACATTACTAACAGTGGTTTTTCTAGCGTCTATGGTCGTGGTCAACTAGAAAATGATTCTTACCTGCACTAGCAGGTCAGACATTCAACAATCTCCAGATAAAGCTAAATCCCTTAGCCTATACACAAATTACCTCAAAATGCAGTCTCGGAGTTTAATCAGGAGATCAGAGTAAGGTGCAACATGCGGGGAATGACCTTTCCTTTTCAGTTGTTGTAAGGCCTTACGGACTTCAATTATTGAATTTTACCTAGCCTCTTTGATACGAGGTGGAGTTAAAGGTTAACATTGCTACTGATTACCAAGCATGGAAATTTTTGCTGACAGGGTTGAATTAATTCAACCCTGTATCAATACCACATTAAGTTACTTAAGTGACCTGAGTATAGATACTCTTGCGCCTTCTAAACAACAATAAAGCAGATAACAACAGGGCAGCCACACTGCCACCTCCGTCACTGCTAACCGCATCGGGCGTGTCAGGCGTGTCCCGGATCAGGATATCAAGGGAGCTCATGTCGGTTACGTTTCCATCCGATACTTCTAGCGTAAAAGTTAAGGTGGTATTGGTATCGACATTGGGTGCGGTAAATGAAGGTGAAGCAATATTCACGTTGGACAAGGCGACTTGTGGACCTGCTGTCTGCGACCAGGCGTACTGCAAAACATCTTGGTCCGGATCACTCGAGTCATTGGCCGACAAGGTTATTGAGTCTCCCTCAAAAATTGAGCCTGATGGGCCTGTTGCAACCGACACTGGCGCAAAATTAACCAACACTTCAAATGTCAGGTTAGTAGTCGCGCTCAGTACAGGATAGCCGTCGTCTGATACCTCAATTGACACCGTATAATCTCCCTCAGACATGGACCCAGGATCGAAGCTCACGCTTAAATCTGACTCTGTAGGGTTTGGCAGTTCATCCAGGTTCCAATTTACTGTAAAACTGTCATTGGAGTTTGCGTCGGAAACGTCTGCGTTAATCGTCACAATACCACTGGCCGGTTCGATAATAGGGGAAGCAATACCGTTTTGGCTTATGGACAAAGTGAGCTGGGGTGCAACATTGGCTTCCTGGCCAGCAGCGCAGCCATTACTATCAACGCTCGCGCCTGAGGGGCTGTTGGGACACAAGTCATCCTGGTTGTTGATACCATCAGCATCGTCGTCTAAAGCACTGCTGGTAGACTCATCACAAAATGCCGAGTCGTTTGAAGTAGTTGCGGTGCAGTGGGCCACATAATCTACCTCCATTGTTGCCAGGTCTAAGCCGGCATCAATAGCGCCGCCTAAATTTCCGCCCATGGCCACATTGAGTAAGACAAACATGGGCTCTTTGTACTGAGGGCAATTACTAACATCATGAGAGGTCACCCTAATATCGTTAATGAAGAAGCTGATATTGTTTTCACTCCACTCCATAGCGTACTTCTGCCACTGTTGGACATCTAACGAGCCACCGGGGTAGTTATACAACACTTCGCCACCGCAGCTGCTTCGGTTATGAAAATTGGTGATATAAGAGTCAGGACGATTTGAAAACCATTCCCATACATCAATTTCTCCTGCTCCCGGATTGGGCCAGTTAATAAAATCATTGTCCCCCTTTATGGGCTGCTCCGCGATGCGATTTTCTAACATCCAAAAGGCCGGCCAGGGCCCACCTTCGATAGTATGAAATCTAATCCTGGATTCGATACGCCCGTAGAGAAACTCGCTCTTATCCTTGCTATTTAATCTGCCGGAGGTCCAGTTCCTCGGTTCGCCATTCAAGTCCGGGCAATTAATAGCCTGTTGCCTGGCGATGATCTTTAGTGTTCCCTCGGAGACATCGTAATTCTTATTCACTGAACTGTCGTCATCGGTATAACACTGTACTTCGTTGTTGTAATTGGCCTGTGTTTGCGCGGTCCAGTTGTCCCAGTTCACGCCAGTGCCTTCAAAGGTATCTATCCACTGCACTTCCCAGCCAGCCAAGGCTGATGAGGTGGTTATAGCCAGGGTAAAGGTCGTGATTGCCACTGCGCACTTTAATCTGCCTAGGCCAGATAGCGGTGAAGTGCATAGAAGCCTTGTTAATTTGCCGGATGTCATTTTCATCTCCAAAGTATGGGTTTAAGCGCAAAAAAAAGGAGTCGCAATCTACTATCGCAACTCCCTCTATTTTTGACTTAAGCTTAAGTCATGACTGAGTTAACTAGTTACTACCAAAGGTAATATTGTCAAAATAACTCACTGTATCCGCTGATCTTGCATTAAAATCCGGGTAAATAATCAGTTGGTCAATGTTGATTGATTCAACCTCGCCGATATAGCCAGAGAAATCAAAGGTTAATTCTTCCCACTGATTAACCAGAGTATTGGCTACCTTGATTTCAGTTTTAGCGCCGCCACTTGCAATAGCAAATTTGATACCTACATCGCTTATCACAGTCTTGTAGACCAAAATTTTGACTATGCTATTGGTCGCATCAAGTGTCATTGGACCGAAATCACCATGTTCTGTTTCTGTACCTGCATAATTGACGTTGGTCTGTAAGGCAGTAAACTTTGCCACTGTGGCTGAAGTATTAATGCCAGAGGGATTGGTGACTATTTCAAGTGCAGGGGTGTCGGCTTCAAATACCGCCCAGGTATAAGCTGCACCAGATCCACCTGCTTCAAAGTCAACAGGAGACAGGGGACCTGTGTTGCCACCGGTATCACCGCCACCCGTATCGCCGCCGCCAGTGTCAACACCACCTGAGTTTATGACTACATTGTCAATCAGGTAGACTGTGCCGCCATTTGCGTCATACTTTGGAAATACCATAAATAAATCCATCGCACTGGCATTAAGGCCACCCGCGACTAAATCAGCAATGTCAAAGGTATAGGTCTGCCAGACATTTAATTCTGGCGCCGCATGGCCTTCTGCACTGCTGGTTAACCTCAATGTACCGGCACCACCGCCAGCACTTTCAACTTTGAATTCCCAAAATTCGGGTTCTCCTGCCGTTGCTTGAGTCGTCAATTTCAGATCAAATGAAACGGTACCGGTTGCAGCTATGGCACTAGCATCATAAGGCGTGCCACCTACCGTACCGTGGTCTGCCCTAGATCTGAAGCCCGCTACGGTGTTGCCGGCACCAATTGCACAACCATATCATGCTCGGCATCATCGAGAGTGATTGTGGGAGTCGCGTTACTATCAGGCCACGGAGCCCATTCAGCCACTAAAGCATCGTCAAAAATATTAACAATGCAATGTATACAGATCCCTCAGTCTCACAATACAAATACGTTTAGATGGTTTCATGGGGCGACAAAGCGGGTTAATAGACAAAAAAGCGGCCTTTAATTGGCTTTCTATGAAGTGACATCAAAAACGAGAATTTGTTATTCTTTAGTTATCAGTGTATTAATTTAGCCAACTTATGTGGAATCCTTGTTTTAGTGCAATGTAAGGCACCTTGAGGGCCTAATGTTCTCTAGTACCGAAAAGAAGGCATCGAAAACAGGTATTTGATTTAACGAACATAGTGAGGGCCTGTAATGGATTTAGCACAAATTAGACAGGATTTTTGGCAACAGGGCTATGTCGAATTGCTTGATTTTTTTGACTTAGATCTCATGGATGAATTGCAAAAAATTATTGTTAAACACTATGCTGACTTTCCTGATTTTGCTCATTCTCAGGAGTTTTTGGATAAGTCCGTCACCGAAGTTATTCCCTGGTTTCCTCAGCAAGAGGGCGTGAAATTGTTTGATGAAATTGAACAAGACAAACACTTGATAGCACTATCCACAGCTATATTAGGGGAAGGTTGGAAGGCACTATACTGCATGGCGATGTTTTCTAAAGCCCACAGTAAAGGGCAGGCATGGCATCAAGATTGTCCGCCAGAAGATTCCAGGCAGTTTAATCTCAATCGTCTGCTGTATACCATGGACGTAGGGGGAGACTTAGGTGGTGAAGTGTTAGTTATGCCTGCCAGCCATAAAGTGGGGGAATTGTCTGTGGGTAAACCTGATGAGGACTTCAAAGAGCAAATTGTATTAAGGCCCAAAAAGGGCACGCTGATAATAATACATGGACACACCTGGCATCGGGTTTTGCCGATTAAAAATCATTATCGGGTATCCACTAATTTCCGCGCTATGCCTGCCGGTACGCCAGACAATATAACTGACATCGCGGTGTATCGAAATATGCGTTATCAGTTTTCAACTGGACGTGTTCTGGAGGAAAGGGTTTGAGCAAAGCCCTTTTTAAACGGTGTAGGGCATTATTGCGCTGTTCGGGACTTACTAAGGTATATTTCTCTTTTTATTGAATCCATTTGTCTTTGTAACGCTAAGCTAATCTTATGTGGCATAAGCTCAGTTTCTCCCTTGCCCAACTTGATTGCTTCGCTGGCAATATCAATTTGAAATTCAAAGCCTGAGCCTTTGCGCTCATCAATAAATTCATCAATTTTGTCATCCAGGGCAAATAATGAGCATCGGTCTGCACGCCAAAAATTTGGAATGTCAATATAGCCAAGGTCGCCGATTATAAAGGCTGAATTTTGTAATTTTGCTCGAAATGAAGTGGCTAAGGTAGCCCGTGCCTCAGGGTAGTTAGCAAGAATGATCAGGTCATTCTCAACCCCGGTTGTCGCAAAACGGCAGCTGTATTGGCTGGATACAGGCTGTTGAGATAAAAAGTATTGAGCTATGGCCAGAGGATAAATTCCCATGTCCAACAAGCAGCCACCGCTTAACGCAGGTTCATACATCCTATCCCCTGGAACGTAGGCTACGGGGTAACCAAAATCGGCTTTTACATGCACAATATTGCCTACCCGTCCTTCATCACACCACCGTTTTGCGGTAATCATGGCAGGTAAAAAATAGCTCCACATGGCTTCCATTAAGAAACAATTTTGCGCCTTGGCTAGGGCAATAAGTTCAGCACATTGCTCCGCTGAAACGGTGATGGGTTTCTCTACCAATACATGTTTACCGGCTAATAATGAGGCTTTGGCTTGGGCAAAATGAAAATTATGGGGGGTGGCAATGTAAATTGCATCAATATCCTGATCGGCATAAAGGTGCTGATAGCCCTCATACGCTTTGTCGATAGAATACACATCGGCAAACTCACGTGCAGATTGCAGAGAACGAGAAGCAACCCCAGTTAATTCTCCGTGTTGGCAATACGCCATGTCCCGACAAAAGGTGTGGGCAATCCTGCCCGCACCAATCACGCCCCAGCGTATTTTCTTATTTGGATTCACTTAACTATTGGCTAAAGCCGGCTCAGCCCTGCCTCCTGAAAGTTGTATCTCCAGTTCTTCAAGGGTTTTGCCCTTGGTTTCCGGCAATAACCACATCACCAAGCCCAGACCGACCAGGGCAAACATGCCGTAGATAAAGAAAGTTAAAGCATTGCCCAGGTTTGCCAGTTCCCATGGAAAAACTAACTGTACGATGTAAGAGATAATACTGTTGATAATGCCGACAAAGGAGATGGCGACACCACGCACTTGATTGGGGAAAATCTCTGAAAACAGCACCCACATCACCGGCCCAAGGGAGACCGCAAAGGATGCAACAAAACCCAATATACCTATCATAATTAGCACGGCATTCATGTCTGCTGCGGCTTGTATGAGTGAGGCTTGGTTGGCGTTGAAACTCTTATCGCCAAGGGCTTCCCGCAGGGCATTTTTGTAATCCAGATCGTTATCAAAAGTCACGCCCAATAAGGGCCTCAGTTTTTCAACCTCTACTTGCTCAGACATTTCCATTACACTTTCGGCCGTTAGCTCATAAGTCGCCTGCTTAAATCCGTAGGCACAAACACTCATGCTTATCACCACGCCGGCCAAACCCATTATAAGTAGAGGCTTGCGGCCCAGTTTATCAATAAGCGCCATCGCCACTAAGGTGAAAATGACGTTTATTATGCCGATCCAGATAGCCTGCATAAATGCCGCGTTAGTGCCCACACCACTTTGTTCAAAAATAGTTGGCGCGTAGAAATAGATGGCGTTTACGCCAGTAACTTGTTGGGCAACCCCGACCACTAAGCCGATGACAAGGGCAAGCTTAAGGGCTGGACTAAAGAGCATTTTCAAGCGTGGTAACAGGGGTATCTGATGACCACCAATGGACTCTTTAATCACCTTCATTTGTTCAGCAACTTCTTCTTGAGGAAGCAGTTTGCTTAAGACCTCGGCCGCCTCTTTGTCACGGTTTTTCAGCACTAACCAACGAGGACTCTCGGGTATGGTGAACAACAAAAGCGCGTACAACAAGGCAGGTATTGCTTCAATTCCTAGCATCCAGCGCCAAGTGTAGACATCAATTTGCAGAAATTTGACTATTTCGTTTGCACTGCCACTGGCTTGTAAAAAGAAATAGTTTGCAAAATAGGCTGCAGAAAAACCCAATACAATATTAAGTTGATTGACCGAGACCATCCTGCCTCTGGCTTCTGGACGACTAATTTCAGCAATATACATCGGTGCGATCATTAATGAGCAAAATGCCATTCCGCCAATTATCCGAGCCGCTACTAGCAGTTCAAAGCTATCTGCAAAAGCGGAGGCGACAGCCGATACGAAATAAAGAAATGCTATTATAATCAGTACTTTGCGCCGCCCAATGCTATCACTTATGGCGCCCGCTGTAAACGTGGCCAAGATACCGCCCAATGTGGGAGAACTAACAACAAAACCCTGTTGCCAGGTACTCAACTCAAATTCTGTGGTCACAAAGCCGACTGCGCCGGATATGACCGAGGCGTCAAAGCCAAAAATAAACCCACCCATCGATACGATTAGGGTATAGCGAAATGCCGAACTCATGAATCCCATAAAAGCTGCCTTTTTATAAGCGCGAACGCTTGAATTGCCATAATTATTATTTTGTGAGCGAAATGTTAACTCAATCGACTCAGCTATGCCTACTACACAATACAATGTTTAATAATTCCGTGTATGTATGTAATCCTGCTCCTTACTGATCCTTGTCTTCCATTGAAGTATTATAGACCGCCTTAGGAGCAGGCCAATTGTATTGCACGAAAAACAGCGAGTAAATTAGAATACGAGCATTTTTTAACATACATTAAAAATAAGCAAGATAATAAAGGATGGGCGATAAACAGCAATGTCAGTTGACTGAGTTGTGGGCATTTTAGTCAGTTAAAGATGAAAAGAGTTTGCAATGACGACTATTATAAGTCGAATTTGCCCGGTTTTATCCAGACGTTTTAAATGGTATGTCAGCTTAGCCATTTCACCCGTGGTTTTCTTTCTTCTCCAGCCATTAATAAAATGCACTAGGGCTGCCAATGGAAAATGTATAGGAGAATTATACGACACAAAAAATCTGTATAAATAACACATTAAAATGTTATTAACGGGTGGCTTTTAAGGGTATAATAATTACCGCTTTTTTGAGCGCATAAATAGCTGTGGCCCTCGGCTTATGAGCGAATACAAGTTGAGTTGATATCCATTAGTTCACTCAATATCCTAATCATTTGCATAAAGAATTAATGAAAGAATAAACTATGGCGACAATCTACCAGGTGTCAAAGTTGGCAGGAGTATCCTTAGCCACGGTATCTCGAGTGATGAACGGTAGTGCTAAAGTCAGCGAGAAAACCCACAAAAAAGTGACCGAAGCGATTACAGCGCTGAAGTATCGACCCAATGCGATGGCGCGTTCCCTCGCCTTAAATTGCTCAGATAGTGTCGGTGTTTTGGTGTCTGAGTTACATGGACCCATTTATGGAGAAATGATGAGTGGCATTGAAGAGCAACTCAGAGCCTTTGGTAAATACGTCATTATTGCGGCAGGCCACAGTAATGAGGAAAGTGAAAAAGGGGCTATAGAGTTTCTGATCAGCCGTAATTGTGATGCCTTAATCTTAAATGTAGAAGCCCTCAGTGATGCATATCTACTCGAACTTAGCGAATTAGCGACACCCTTCGTATTGATTAATCGTGTGCTACCGGCCTTAAAAGATAAATGCTTTAGTTTGGATAACTATCGAGGGGGGTATATTGCGACTAAGTCCTTACTGGAAAAAGGCCACCGGGAGATTGCCTACATCTCAGGCCCCCTCTGGAAAACAGATGCCAGTGACCGATACGAGGGTCATCAGGGGGCCATGGCAGAATTTGGCTTAAGCAGCGAGCAAGCATTGCTGTATGAAGGCGACTTTCAGGAGCAAAGTGGTAGCAGAGGTTTATGCGCGCTGTTACAAAAGGCCATGCCTTTTTCAGCTCTTGTATGCGCCAACGATGAAACTGCTGTCGGTGCTATGGATGAAGCGCGCAACCAGGGTTTATCTATACCCAAAGATATGTCGATTATTGGCTTCGATAATTTTCCTTACGCTGGTTATCTCTATCCCAGGTTATGCACGGTCGATTACCCTATGCGCAATATGGGGTGCATGGCGGCTCAATGGGTACTGAAGCATATCTACAAATCTGAAGTGGCGAGTATTAATAATGTATTTGAGCCCCAGCTGGTATGGCGAGATTCGGTTCTGGACATCAATACTTAGGCCTCGCGAGGGGGTTTTGGTGGCCAATGGGGCGCTGATATGATGGGAGGGATCCAGGACAAAATAAGATCCGGGTAGCCAAGGTGCCTAATTCGAGTGAAATTGTGCTAGCGTGGACCCCCTTACTTATTATCTTGCACCTGAATTGTTTGGATAAGCTTTGCCTGAAATACCCTGTGGATTTAATCTTACCCGCCACCAGCGTGAGGTAGCGGGGCGTACCTATCTTGAATATTGGCTGGTCACCGATGCAGGTCCGGTCAAGCTCACAACCTCAGCCCAACGACCGGTGTATTTTGTACGCCAGCAAGACCAAATACTGGTCACCGAATTATTAAGCAATGAGCGCTTTGAATATGAGTTTAAGGTTTTAGACTTAGTTAACTTTGCACAAGAGCCCATTGCCGCCATGTATTTTCAACGAAGTTCTGCGGCCTACAAGGCAAAAAAAAGACTGCAACAAGCCCATATTCTCTGCTTTGAGGACGATATTCGCCTAAGCGAACGTTTTTTAATGGAACGCTTCGTTTATGGTAGCGCCGCCTTTACCGGTATCGCCCAACATACTGAGGGTTACCAGTCTTACCATCAAGCCCAACTTAAACCCGCCGACTATGTGCCCCGCTTCAAAGTGCTATCTCTGGATATTGAATGCAGTGAACAGGGGGAACTCTACTCCATTGGGCTGGCAGCTAATGACTACCAGCTTGTGTTGATGATAGGTAAGCAATCAAAGGACATCGCGCCTGACTGGCTTAGCTGGGTTGCAGACGAAAAAGGTTTGTTGTTAGGCTTGCTTGAGGCTGTAAAGGACTACGACCCAGACATTTTTGTCGGCTGGAACGTGGTTAATTTCGATTTTCGTCTGCTCATTAAGCGAGCTCAGGCGCATAATGTTGTGCTGACCTTGGGCCGGGGTGCAGAGCCGATCAAATGGCGCGATGCCCGGGGCGAAGTTAATCAGGGTTTTGTCTCCATGCCCGGGCGCTTAGTAATCGATGGCATCGATGCCCTGAAAACCGCCACCTATCATTTTGATAGCTTTAGTCTGGAATCGGTTGCACAGGCATTACTTGGCAAAGGCAAGCTTAGCGACGATGTGGATAATCGCATGGCCGCCATTAATCACGACTTCAAACACAACAAAATCAAACTGGCAGAATATAACTTACAGGATTGTGCTTT
Source organism: Paraglaciecola sp. (assembly GCA_034111125.1). GTDB lineage: Bacteria > Pseudomonadota > Gammaproteobacteria > Enterobacterales > Alteromonadaceae > Paraglaciecola. Next base: position 677 of record JAWUXW010000060.1, on the reverse strand, counting down.
GGTTCTGGAGATTTTTACGCATACCAGGCTGCTCGACTTTCTTACCCTGCGTAGCCAACTGACCGGTCTTGAATTGGACAGGGCAGGGGGCTCGGTCGCCGCCTTTATTAATCTCTACCTACCCAAATTACATCGCGCCGGTTATGTCTCACCCAATCGTCCCGACGATGGGGGCCTGGCAAGCCCAGGCGGCGATGTGATGAATTACCGCCCCGGCCTATACCGTCAAGTACTGGTGCTGGACTTTAAAAGCCTCTACCCGTCTATCATCCGCACCTTTAAAATTGATCCCCTAGGTTTGATAGAGGGTTTGAAAACACCCAATGAGGCAATCCCAGGCTACAAAGGAGGGATGTTTTCCAGAGATAAGCATTTTCTGCCCGACATCATTACCTCCTTATGGCAGCAGCGTGATGAGGCCAAGCTGAATAAAGATGCAGCCCGCTCTCAGGCCATTAAAATACTGATGAACTCCTTTTATGGGGTGCTCGGCTCAGGGGGGTGCCCCTTTTACGATACTCGCTTAGCCAGTTCCATCACCATGCGCGGCCCCGACATTATGCAAACCACCGCCAAGTGGATAACAGCGGCGGGCTACCAAGTGATTTACGGCGATACAGACTCGACTTTTGTATGGCTAGAAGGTGAGATTAATGACGAGCAAGCCCAGGCAATAG
>JAWUXW010000059.1:0-47199 GCA_034111125.1 Paraglaciecola sp. | reverse complement strand
CCTTCGAGCAGACTGGTTAAGGGCCTCAGATTATAAGAAAAGGAGTAAGGTAGCTGAAGCCAAAAATTTAATCTTTGGGTGAGTGATCCCTGAGTCGACCTTAATACCATTTTTGAATAAAAACTTGGTTTATATGCCTTTACGCTTATTATACTGCGGCAAATAACTGCGGGTTTACGTCGGCACTAACAACAGCAAACGTACCGCGAATAAACATGTTGTCAAGCAATCGCCAAGGCGCAAATCACTCACTCAAGCAATCTCGACTGCACAAATCAACCCATCTATTAAGTCTGGCTCTTGCTGGTGGAAGGCGATAATTCGCCACCAGCATGCAACAAACTCGCGATAGCGGGAGCCGGTGCAGTAATTTTTAATCTCTGTGCCAAACAAACATTAAGTACAAAAAACTGGCACCAGGGCCAGTTTGAATGGGTGTGAGTTGCTGGTGGAAAGTTATGAAGGGTCTTTGTCAGCCTCTGGTGCATTTGACGACTCAGAGCTTGCGTCCAAATCCGTCGGTACCGGTACATTATCATTAAAACTCTCTGCTTCCCGCGCACTTAAGGTCAGAACGTTAAAGCTCTTACCATACTGGACATCATCATGAATGGAGACGCCAATAACTCTTACATACAACGCGACCAGCAAAAGACTGAAAATAACGCTGAATATGGCGGAGCCTGAAATAAAAGAAATGAACACCAATGCACTTAAACCGGCCAATACATAAACTCGTGGGGTACCGTAAACAACAGATTGAAATTTAGTCGGTATAGAATACATTAAACAATTCCTAAGTAAGTTAGTAGGAAGGGAGTATAGGCAGGGCAAGATCGCGAACGTTTTTTAAGCGATCCCATCCATATTTGACTAGCTGATTGGTTAACGGCAGGCTGACAAAATCCGTGTTGGCAGGAAGCAATACTTCACGCCATTGTTTCAACTGAGCGCCGCTGATCCGCAGCGCGGAAGTTATCGTGCTAGAAGCGTAATGTTCGAGTAATAAAACGGCCTGCTGGCGTAAATGTTCGGGTGTGGCCACTTGGCGGCCATTTCTATTGTTACGCCATTGCTCAAATGCGGCGACAATTGATCTTGATTTGACATATCTGCGTCCTGATAAATAAGTGACAAATATTAAATCAGATCAAAAGGACTAAGTTGAGCTAGGCTGCCGTAAGCTCACCTTCAAGTTGCTTTTTAAACATCGTTATCTACGCTTTAATTCATAAAGAGTATCTAGAATTTATTTCTTTTTCATTAAATCTTGTACATCTACGTTAATTTTATCTTGCATTGCCTGAATTAATTGAATTGATAACTTCTCAATTATAACTAGTTTTTCTTGTTTTATATGCGAAAGAACAAATTTTTGTTTTGCGTTTGATACTTTTCCACCCCCGTTAATAATAATTGACGTTATTTTATCAATGGTAATGTTTGGGATATCAGTTAAATTATTAATTGCCCCTTTAATAGCATCAAAAATGATAAGTAGTCCTATTTCTTCAACAAGTTCATTTGATATTGCTTTGTTCATCATGTCATAGACAAACTTTACGTGCTCGGTATAGTCAGGATAGCGATACATGTAATCAATATCATTATGAACGATCATCTTATTGTCATTTTCACTATCTAGTTCCCAATCCAACATTGCTAGAATGGGGCGAGAAATAGTTTCTAAAACAGTATCATATTGGTTTTGGTTTTTTAGTATTGCAGCCGATATTGGAATTATAAACTTGTGCTCGGGTTCACGTTGTTTCATCACGTCGTGAATTAGATAGCGATGGATGCGGCCATTTCCATCATCCAAAGGGTGAATATATACTTCACCAAATGATATTGCCGTTGCATGTATTAGCGCTGGCACACTGGCATCAATCATCAGCTTCTCATGTGTTCTCAATAGACCTTGCATCATACTAGGTACATGTTTAGCAAGTGCTCCCACATAATGAACATCTTCGTCTACACCACTAAGACGGTGAATTGTGGTGCCGACGTATATTTCGTCAGTGCGATAGTCTGATGCTCTTTTGTTTTCTTCTACTATTTTATTTTGCAAATCGATTAACTTTTCTTTCGTCAATTCGAATAACCCGACGTTTTTTATGACATTCAAAAATCGTTTCATTTTATGTTTGTCAGGCGTTTCTTTTTCTATTTCGTTAGATGATTTGGTTTCTTTGGTATAAAGATAGTTAATTGAACGACCGAGGACATCGGCTGTTAAAGGTTCGCCTATTTTTTGCATTTCCGCGTAAGCTGTCTGATATACATCTATATTTTCTAATGCTTTAACTTGTGCCGTTTTTCGAATAGTAGGGCAAAAGTCTCTGGTGCCAATAGCATTGTTAATGACTCTAGTTCGTTTATCTTTGTCGCCATCAGCTATTGTATAATAGAATTCATCTTCAAATAATTGAATGTAATTACCTTTGGTTAGATCATTAATCACTAATTTCTGTTCGGTTAGCCACTCATACAAGTACCAAATTACTCTGTTATATTTTGAGTTTGGTTTCTCTGCTATGAAGGAGGCAAGTGCCACAGCATCGACATTTTTGAAGATAGCAGCGAAAAAATGTATTCTAATTCCCTGATATTTGATTGCTGCGATCATATTTTCAAAAGGTGTTTCTGCTTTTTTTCGATTTCCTGGAATAATTTTTCTTTTTGATGCACCGTATGAAATTATTTTTTCTGAATCGGCCTGAGGATCTTGATATACCTCAAGATCTAGCTTTGGAAGCAATAAATTGTAGTGTTGATTTAAGTAGGCATATCCAAGAGGTATCATTTTAAACTTTACTTATTCAGTGAACTATTCAATACTTTAGTTATTACAGCTTGTTCTAAGCTGTTTTCCCAAGAAAAAATATTTTTTTCGATAAAACACTTACAATACACAAAAAAAACTTACAAAACAATGTAAATGCTTACAGAAAGCGCTTTGTAGATACAAATGAAATAAAACACTTACTAAATGGTAATGTTTGCGTTTTGCACTGTGAGGACATAATCTACAATCTGAAGTATCAGTGCAAGATGGACAGATTGATCGTGTTATAGCAAAGAAATTGCTTGAGTTTGCTGATGCGGTAAATCTAACATCGATGCATTTGCATCAGTTTACGCATACTTTGAGTAATCGTGAAATTACGACCTCAACACACTCTCATAATTCCTTCATCATGATTCTCAATGTATATGTCTAGTAGGTGAGGTTTCTCTGTACTCCTAGTATTTGTACTGAAACACCGCAGAGCTTAACTCGCTCTTACCTTTACTCCCCTTGGTATAAATCAAGCATTACCTGGATATGCCGGATGGCATAAGCCACCTGTTCTTCTTGTTCTTTGTCGCTAAGTGCAAACTCCAAACTGAGTATGCTTTTGACGTGAAACTCCCCCTTCAATAGATTAAAGAAGGTAACCGCACACTTGTAGGCGAATTCATCTGACATGGTTTTTTGAATAAACATTTTGAAAGTTTTAGCCAACATGTTCAGGCTATGCTGGGGACCTGCCTGGTAAAACAATTCAGCGACTCTTGGATTGCTTGCAGACTCGCCAATTACCACCCGATAAATTGCAATCACCTGTTCGTCATGCAGTAATTTTACTACCTGGCGACCCATGGCGTTTAGCACATCAACCAGTTGTTGGGCATCATTGGCTAAATGACTTTCATCTAGCTGATACTCTTCACACTTTCCTTCTATAACAGCGGTAAACAAGGCTTCTTTGTTGCTGAAGTGGGAATAAACCGTTTGCTTTGAGACCCCTGAATGTTTGGCCACGGCATCCATAGAACAGCCAGTAAAGCCCACGTTTAAAAACAAATTCCCCGCTGCTTTTGAGATTTGGTCTCTTTTTTCGGCACTTTTGGGCCTGCCCGCTTTGCTAAAATTTGGGATTGGCAAGTATTACCACCTCTTTGTCTGACTTCTTGTCATTTTGTCTGCCGGTTCAGGGTAACTAAAAATGATCTAAAAATCATTGTTCGATGTTTGATGAAATAGTTTTACTTGTCATACTGTACAGTCTAGTATTTAAATGTGCCAGTAATTTATTCTGAGAAACCATAATGCCAAACACCATTAAATCAGGGCAGCTGTCCGCCAATAAAAATTGGCTTGCGATAGTCGCCGTATTAATTGCCTTCTTTGCTTTGGGCTTATTGCTTATGGCAGCGGGAAAGGGTCAAAACATTGTTCCGCCCGCAGAGGTGAAAATTCACAATGTGAATGTGATCGAGATAGAGCAACGGCAATACTATACGGAACATCACTCTATTGTAGGTCGAGCAGAGGCCAGTCAAAGCACAAATGTTGGCTTTGATTCGTCCGGCGTATTGGCAGAGGTATTTGTCGACGAAGGGGAATATGTAAAAAAAGGGCAAGTGCTTGCAACCCTAAACGGGCAGCGTCTGCAAGCTCGTCGAAAAGAACTGCAGGCATCATTGTTTCGAACCGAAGCCGAAGCCAGGATAGCAAAATTATCTTTGACACGAGTCCGGGAACTGGTGGAAAAGCGACTGGAATCGGCACAGGCCTTGGATGAGTCTATCGAATCCTTTGCTTCAGCTGATGCGGCAGTGGAGGAAATGAAAGCAAGGCTAAATAGCCTCAGTGTTGACCTGGCTAAAAGCAAACTTATGGCGCCTTATGATGGGCAAATTACTCAGAGAATAGTGGATTTGGGCGCGGCAGTGAATCCGGGACAAGCCTTGTTTACCCTACAAGCTATGGATGCTCTGGAAGTTCGCATGGCCTTAGCAACTGATTTAGCCAATACCTTTTCCTTAGGTCAACAAGTAGAATTGATGCGCGGTACTGCTAGCTTTTTAGCAGAAGTAAAATCTGTAGCAAAGCAACGCCAGCTTGCCACCCAGACTATAGATGTCATTTTCATGTTGGTGGAGGACGATCAAAAATTAGTCCCTGGCGATCTATTAAACATTAGACAAAGTCGTCAACATAATGCACAAGGTTACTGGTTGCCCCGGACAAGCTTAATGAGCAGTTTACGTGGTTTGTGGAGCGTATTTGTTGTCACGCAGACAGAGCAGGGAGAGCTCTTAAACTCAAAGTTAGTGGAAGTTTCACATGTGGAAGAAGATAGGGTGTATGTAAGAGGAGCGCTGATAAACAATGATAAAGTCGTTGTTGACGGCCTGCAAAGATTGGTTGCCGGACAAAAAGTGAAATCACAAAAAGTGAATTTGGCCATCCATCAATCGTTCCAGTCTACGTATCGTTCAGAGCAGGTGTTATGAAACAACAAGCCTCACACAAGACGATCCCCTGGTATGGACTGTTCTTCAGGAATGGCCATCTGCTTACCTTGAGTATTTTGGTCATTCTGGTCGCGGGTATATCGGCTGTTACCTCTCTGCCTAGACTTGAAGATCCCAGAATTGATAACCGAAATGTATTAGTGATTACGCCCTATCCCGGCGCATCCGCGGAGCGGGTAGAGGCGCTCGTGACTGATGTCATCGAAGACGAGTTGCGACAGCTGCATGAAATAAAGGAACTTAACTCCACGTCCAGAGCTGGCATCTCTGTTATTTCTGTGGAACTACAGGCCTGGGTTGACAATAGTACCAACGAGCAAATTTTCTCAAAAATACGCGATGGACTGAGTAACGCAAAACAGTTGTTTCCCAGTCAAGCTGGCACAGCAAAATTAGATGAGCGTCGTGGGGCGACGTCATTTACCATGTTAACCAGCGTTCATCCGGCCATTCATACACAAACTCCCCTTACTACTGTAAGCAGATTAGCCGACGAGTTAGCTGACCGATTGCGAAATGTGTCGGGCACCGAACTGGTGCGAATTTTTGGAGAGCTGGAACAAGAAATTGAAGTGCGTATTGATACCCAGAAGCTAACAAATGCCGGTATCACTATCGCCCAGGCGAGTCAGGCAATTGCCAATGCAGACCCTAAAGTTCCTGCTGGCGTGTTATACGGTCGAAACCAGGATCTTCGCATTCAAGTTTCGCAGGAGTTAGATAGCATTGCGACGGTCCGTGATTTACCCCTATCTGTCTCCGCACAAGCTGGTTATTTAAGAGTGGGAGATATTGCTGAAGTTACGCGAAGTTGGAAATCTCCGGTGAATAACATTGCGATGGTAGATGGTCAGCAAGGTGTGTTTGTCGCTTCGCGTATGCAAAGCACCGTTAGAGTTGACCAATGGACAGCGAGTGCCCAACAAGTTATAGATAATTTTAACGCTGAATTTGGTGGGTCGGTGGGGGTTGATATTGTGTTTGAACAGAATATTTATACCGATGCCAGACTCTCTGACTTAACCCAGAATTTGTTACTGGGATCCTTGGTTGTTATGGCCGTCGTGTTCGTATTTATGGGCATAAAGGCCTCCTGGATAGTAGGCTTGTCGCTGCCCCTGTGCGCGGCTTTTGCCATTTTTTCCCTCAGTTTCTTTGATGAACAAATTCATCAGATGTCTATCTTCGGCATTATCATTGCCGTTGGCTTATTGATTGACAATGCCATTGTGATAACCGATGAAATTCGGTCAAGATTAGTTGACCATGGGGTCACTCGGCTTGATGCGCTAATCGGCAGTATTCAACATTTGTTCGTTCCTTTGCTGGCCTCAACCTTAACCACTGTACTAGGCTTTATGCCGATTTTTCTTCTGCCTGGAAATATAGGCGATTTTATTGGCTCAATTGCCATCAGTGTAGTGATGGCCCTATTGGGCTCATTGTTTATTTCATTGACCATCATTGCTGCCTTAGCCGCTCACTTTCTGCCTAGAGGAGATATGTCTGACAAACCCTGGTATCAGCGAGGAATAAATGCTGCCGACATAGTGACAAGCTATCGCATGCTGCTCAGCAATGCCTTAAAAAAACCCTTGTTAGGGATCGTGGCTTGTATTGCCTTAGCTCTATCAGGCTTTGTATTGGCGGGGCAATTGGGCAATGTGTTTTTCCCAAGTGCAGACCGAGACCAATTTGAAATATACCTATGGATGCCCGATGGAACAGCCATATCAGCGACAAAACTAGTCGTTGAAGACATTGACCAACATATTCGTGACAAGGACGGGGTTAAACAACTGACATGGCTGGTGGGAGGCTCAAGTCCTTCAGTGTATTACAACCAGATGATGAACAAAGACAACTCCCCTCACTATGCTAACGGCGTAGTGACAACCCATTCAGTAGCACAAGCGCAAACACTTATCGGGGAATTACAGCAAGAGTTAGACTTATTGTATCCACAGAGTAAAATTGTCGTTCGTGCCTTTGGCCAAGGCCCGCCCATATCAGCTCCAGTTGGCTTAAAAATATTTGGACCCGATGTTGAGGTGTTAAACCGTCTTGGGCAACAAGTTCGTATGGCAATGAGTAATGTGCCAGGGATTTCTCAGTCGCTAGCATCAGTAGCATTGGGAGAAGCGGAGTTAATGCTTGCCACGAGTGGCACAAACAGTCAGTTGGCGGGGTTAACCTTAGTCGATATAGCGCGACAGTTGCAGTTTTTAATGGATGGGCAAATAGGCGGATCGATCCTCGAAGGCACGGAAGAAGTGCCCATTCGGATCAAATTAGCCAATGAGAACCGTGACCAGATTTCTGACCTACAAACCTTAGCCATGATGAGTGACGAGCTTGCGGCAGAGCAACGGTGGATGCCGATATCTGCTATAGGTGAGTTTGAATTGGTGCCAACCTTTGCGAGCATTACCAGAGAAAACGGCGAACGAGTGAATAAAGTAGAGGCTTTTTTGTTGCCTGGTGCGATGGCCATTGATGTCAGCAATCAAGTGCGTCAAGAATTGGAAAAAATAGAATTTTCCTTGCCAAAGGGCTACCGCATGCAAATGGCTGGCGATGCAGATGAACAGAATGCAGCCTTAGGCGCACTGACCACTTACGCACCGGTATTGTTAGTCCTGATGCTCACCACTTTGATACTGTCATTTAAAAGTTTCAAATTGGCCATGGTGATTGTCAGTGTGGCTGTCCTTTCAGTTGGTTTTGGCATGTTAAGCCTGTGGATTTCTGGCTTACCTATTGGCTTTAATCCTCTATTAGGTTGTGCAGGTCTAATAGGAGTCGCAATTAATGGCTCGATTGTGGTGATTGCTGCGGTCAACGCGAATCCCGCTGCGAGGCAAGGGGAGACAGAAGAAATAGTCCTAGAAACATTGGGCTGTAGCCGACATATTTTGTCCACTACATTCACCACCGTAGGCGGATTCATTCCTTTACTTCTATTTAGCGGGGGATCGTTTTGGCCCCCTCTGGCGGTTGTACTAGCCGGTGGCGTGGGTTTCTCTGTGCTCTTGTCTTTGGTTTTTACCCCTCTAATGTTGTCCGTCATTTTCAGACACAAAACACCGATTTTGTCTGAAGAGGCAAGTATGCAAATAGCTTAACAACTTGAATCGATTTGTGAAAAATATATTTGAACGACACACATAATCCCAAGTTCAAGTAGCTTAGTTTTCTCTATGCTCATAACTCAAGGCTCGGGTTTTTGCCACACAATAGCGGCTTTGATTACGACTATCAATGTCTTAACTCAGGTATGGAATAGCTGCTAGTTTAGTTATTTAAAACTCATATTCCAGGGTAAAACGTAGGGTGTGATCTTTGTCATCGCCGTTTAATCCGGCTATAAAGCCTAGTTCCCATTTGAGTTACTTCTGACCCTGATAGCGATGCACACCCATAAAGGCCGGACCCATGCTGACAAAACCTTATCCACTAATAATGGCGGCCTAGAATCAGCTGGCTTATGATTGAGTCAATACAAACTTTACAATGCGCACTAGGATGCGCATAATTAACAATAGTTGGAGTTAACTTATGCATGTATTATATGATTCTGATGCCCCAAAAAAGGCAACTAATTTGAGTCTAAATAGCGATTTACTAAAAAAAGTGAAGGCCTTAGACATAAATTTATCAGCCACTTTAGAGCAAGCGTTAAAAGAAAAACTAAAGAGTGCTGCATCTGAAAAGTGGGTGAAAGAAAACAAAAATGCTATTGAGGCTTACAATAATTTTGTTAGTGAAAATGGCTGTTTTAGCGATGAGTATCGACAGTTTTAATGTCGCAGTTCGATGTCTACATAAATCCAAGTAAAACAAGCCGGGAAGCTTACCCCTATTTTGTCGATATTCAGAATTCACTCATTAATGACATTGACTCAAGATTAGTGATCCCATTAGGTAAACTTAGTGACTTTAGAAATCAGCTTATGACGGGCCTAACACCACTCATAACATATGAGGGGGAAGACTTTATTTTACTGACACCTCAATTGACGTCTATGCCTGCAAACTTACTTAAAACCCCCATTGGTTCCCTAAAACAAGTGCGAGACGTGATAATTTCCGCCATCGATTTTGCCATAACGGGTATATAACAAGGTTTTAGAAAGTGCTTGATATCTAAAGATGTTTTTAATCTTCATGCTGATGATTGGACGAACATAAAACGCTGTTCCGTATCATTATACAATGATCTTTAAAACTCATATTCCAGGGCAAAACGTAGAGTGTGATCTTTACTATCGCCGTTCAATCCGGCGATAAAACCCAATTCCCATTTCAGTTGTTTTTGTCCCTGATAACGATGTATGCCCATAAAGGCCGGGCCCATGCCGACATAATCTTCCCCGGTGTAAATTTCAAAGGCCGGTTGAAATTCTGGCAGCCAGCGGTAGCGGTATTTTAGGCGAAATTCTGACTCGAACTCGTTCTGAATGTCCTTGCCCCATTCATAGATAAGCAGTGCATTTAGGGTCAGGCTAGTGCGGTCAAATTCTTTTTCAAATAACAGGCCGGTGCTGACTTCATAGGCATCACTGCGATGCTGCTTTTCAATTTCAAATAAAAGGCCCCAATCAGCCCAATATTGGCCCTGATCGGTCAGCATCCAACGGCCTTCTAGTTCATAGGCTTGCAAGCCAAAATCGTCGTTTTCGTCCCGCTCGCCAATAATGTAGGCTTCAATCATGAAATATTCAGATAGTGCATGACCATAGGCAATACGCTGGAATAAGACATTGCCATCGTCATTTTTTCTTGAGGTAAAACGCCATTCAAACTCACGCTCATTCGCCAATACGTAAGGATGATATACCTTGTCTACTGATGTGCCATCGGCTTGAACCTGCTTGCTTATCAGCCCAAGTAATAGAATGAGCATACAGTTTAGGGAGTGTTTTATCATTTTTGTTCCTGTGCCCTTGCTGCTGCAGTTGATGCGCTTTGGGTAGGGGCATTAAAATTAAGGCGCAGCCAGTAATAGCCTAATAATGGCAGAATGCAGGCTACTGAATATAAGCCAAGCTGGTGATATGAAGGAGACGCTCGATAGCCAAATAGCGCATTAAATAAGTGAGCGAATTCAGATTGGTCGTGGAAAATATTGCTGAGATCCCAAAGCCCCTCGGATTGCTCAAGCCAATCAACCTGTACCAATAAACTGACAGCGTCGGCCAGTTGACCGCTGGCATGCAGTACTAAGGCCAGTACAATGCTGATTGGGCCAAACATCTGTTTAAGCCACAACATCGAAAAGTACAGCAAGACCGAAATACTTAAACAGATTCCTAAACCCAAGGCTGTGCCCAGTAAAATAGATTGAGGTGCGTCCGCCTGTGACCAAAAGTTGACGAAGTAAATTGAGAAACTCACCCCATTGATAAACAAGCTTGTGGCAATCATCAGCCCGGCGATACCCTGCAAAGTGGTCGTTTTCTGTTTGCTCTTGGCGCTGTGGGGGAGCTCTTGCAGTTCTTGCAAATAAATATACGCGGCCGCCACGATTGCCAGATACACCAGAAGATGACAACTAAACAACATTAATTCCATGCCAGCTCCCGCTAGTTGCTGACTTAGTCGGTCGATTTGATCAAGCAACAGCAATGATCCCGCTAAGCCGGCTAATAAGGACAGGGATAACCATTTTAGACCAACTGGCAGCATACTTAGCACTAGGCTTAGCAGTACAAAAAATGGCAGGGCATCCCGCAAGAACAGGATCACTGTGTTAATCAACATGCTGCTCTCCTTGTTTAAGCTCGCTTGCCACCACCAGACCTCTGGCTGTATTGGGATGGTATTCTCCAAAAAACGCGTATTCTCCCGGTTTTAAGGGGCCAATAAATATGATGGCTTTGCGCCCGGCAAAAATCATTTTTTCCCGGTTAAGATCAAAGCTATCAAACTCTTCTGGCTGCTCGTCGAGGTTGTGAATAATCAGCTTCACTTTCTGATTGGCAGGCACCTCTATACGTGAGGGATAAAACAGGTGCTGTTTAAGCTCAATGGTAAATTCTTCAACAGCCTTGGCGTTGAGGCTTAGCACAGTTAGTAGCACTATAAAGCTGTAGCGACTAAGCATCAGGCAATGCCTTGTTGGCAAATTGTACAGTCACCGATAAACCAGCAAGAGCCTTAGATTTAGCCAGGATTAAGCTTGCCTGGTGTAGTTCTGCAATATGCTTAGTTATGGCTAAGCCCAGTCCACAGCCGATCACCGTGCTGTTGTGTTGATCGCCGCCAATGCGGTAAAAACGCTCAAACACCCGATTGTATTCTGACTCAGCAATACCCGGACCGGAGTCTTCAACCATTATCGTCGTTTGCTGGAGATCCTGGCTTAAGCTTAGCCGGATATGGCTTTTCTCAGGGCTGTATTTACTGGCGTTGGAGAGTAGATTTTGCAATAAAATACTTAAGGCAAATTCATCTCCGGGCAGCACGTCAACCTCACCGACTAGCTCAATTTCCTGCTGCTTGCTTGCTATTTGCGGGTAGATGCTGCTGATCACGGTTCGGCAAAGAGCACTGAGATCCAGTTGGGTAAACGTTGCCTGATATTGCTCGGGATTGGTGCGGTTAAGAGTCAGTATTTGGTCAACAACATGACTCATGCGCTCCACACCTTGATTTAGGTAGGTCATATTTGCCGAGTCATGCTGCTTGGATGTCAGCTCTAAGGCCAAATTATGGGCATTGATCTTTAATACACTTAAGGGAGTGCGCAATTCATGGGCGGCATCTGAGGCGAAGCGTTTTTCCCTGCTAAAAGCCTTTTCTAGTCGCTCGAATAGCTGATTTAGGGTATTCAACACCGGTGCCAGCTCGCTAGGCACTTTGCGCATCGTGATGGGCTGCAAATCGTCTGCCTTTTTTGCTCGCAAGGCAGTGGATAGTTCGTTCAAGGGATGTAAGCCGCGACTAATGATCCAAAAAATCACCAGGGCCAAAAAGGGAATACTGATAATCAATGGGGTTACCGCAGACAGAATCACGTCTTCGGCCAACTCAAAACGACGGCTAAGGGGCTGGGCGACAATGATCCAGCGCTGTTGCGGCTTGAATTCCTGACTATACGTACGCCAGCGCTGCCCAGCAAAATTGTGCTCAGCAAAGCCCATGGTAAAGTCACCGATAGTGGTGCTTGGGCTGTTCTCGCTACGTAGTTGTAAGGCTTTATTTTGCCATATCTGAAATGCTAAATTGTCATTAGCGGGCGTCGGCTGAGTTTGCTGCTGGGCTTGCAAGGTGGAGAGGGTGTGGCTAATTGAAATCAATTGCTCATCAAATACCGCCGAGGCCTTATCCATACTGCTTTGATAGCCTTTTATCGCCGCCGCGAAACTAACCAGGGTAATAAGGGACAGCAGGATCAATATCAGGTAACGGCGGATTGACATTAATTATTATGCCTTTGCCACACTGTAGCCGACTCCTCGGATAGTTTTAATAAAGCCGTCAGGCAACTTTTTGCGCAAGTGATGAATATGCACTTCGACGGCATTGCTGGCCACTTCCTCACCCCACTCATACAATTTAGACTCAAGTTGCTCTCTAGATTGGATGCGCCCCGCTTGCTCCATCAGCACCTTGAGTAGCATAAACTCTTTGCGGCTTAGATCTACCGGCTCATCGGCAATGGTCAGCACATGTGATGCGCTGTCCAGGCTCACTTGATTGATTTGTATAATGGCGCTAGTGGCGGTGCCTAAACGACGCTCAATGACCCGCAAGCGGGCAACTAATTCGCTGACTTCAAATGGCTTAGCCAGATAGTCATCTGCGCCTTGATCTAAGCCCTGTATTTTTTGCTCGGTGCTGTCCCGGGCAGTAAGTATCAACACAGGTAAGGTGTGCTTTGCCAGACGCAGTTGTTTGAGTACCTTCAGGCCATCCATATCCGGTAAACCCAGATCCAGAATTAGCATGTCGCATTCATGAGCCTCAACCGTGAGCAAGGCAGATTTGCCATCACTCACATGATTGGCGGTAAAGCCTTCGCTGCGCAGGGATTGATGCAGGGCAGTGGCGAGCTGGATGTCGTCTTCAACGAGTAGTATGCGCATAGGATTCAACAAAGCCTTATGAAATATATCCACATTACCTGAAAATGCTTAATTCAGGTAGTCTGGGTACAGGATACGTCAGCGGTTCTGCGCTGACCTGCTTTTTTGTTTGATTTTGCTCAATAAATAGTTGGTTTTTTCGTTTTGCTGACTCACCCAGAGTGAATTTTTTAGTGGCGAAATGACCTGTGTTGCGGCACCTAAGTATTGGCTGGCTAAGGCGTAGTCCTTTTTCGCAAACCAGTATTCACCAAAACGTAAGTTGGTCACCAGACCCCGTGGATCAATATATATACCCTTGTAGAATAGTTTTTCGGCCATTTTTTCACTACCAAAAGAAAAGGGCCACGAGGGCGTTCGGAAGTATAATGAGCCTAACTCGGCATAGGTATTTCCAAAAAAAACGTAAGGATCGAGGAATGGACTTTCTGCAACATTTGCATAGTCTTGACGAAGTTGTTCAGCTTGGCTGAAAAGTTGTTGATAGGTTTGAGCTTGAATTTCCTCACCCTGTTCAACTTGCACTTGTAGCCACTGTTGATAAAGGGCATTGAGATCTGAACTGGCATGCAGTGGCCGTGCTATAATGCAAGCCAATAACAATCCATACACTTGCACTGTTTTAATGCTATTCAGCAACGTTGATCCGAGTCAATCCTCTGTTGGTGAACAGCTTACTCGGGCTTTCTTAAGCCATCCTTAAGCTTGTCATCTTTGCGCTCAAATTCCCCTTCGATAATGTCCTTGTCACCTGGCTCACCTTGATTTTTCTGTTGGCTATATTGCTGGTGAAACTCGCCTGATTGACTTTGCGTGACGACCCGCAGCGCCAAGGTTTTCATTAAGGCACGAGCAATAACAGGTCTTGTCATGGGCAGGCTGAGTAAAAAACCGAAGCCGTCGGTTATAAAGCCAGGGGTGACTAGTAGTACACCGGCAATAACCAGTAGCAAACCTTCAGCCACTTCCTGGCCGGGCATGGTGGAGCCTTGCATTTTTTGCTGAGCTTGCATAAGGGTGCTTAGGCCTTGTTGACGCACCAAGTGGGCGCCGGCAAAGGCGGTGACGATCACGATAAAAACCGTGTTCCAGCCACCAATCTGTTCCCCCACATTAATTAATAGGGCAATTTCGATAATTGGCAGAATGGCGAAGAGTAAAAATAATTTTCCCAAAGTGCGCTCTTTGTTTAGTTAATAAGTATAATAAATGGGTTTTAACAATTATAAACCAAGGCTGCTAGTGTAACAAAGTATGGCATGGGCGGCTCATTGTAGTTGCACCCTAGTTCAGAAGGAGCCCTCAAATGCGTGAAATTTGTTGTCACTTGCCTAGGTCAATACCTTTGCTTTATTTAAGGTACGGTTAAGTTAAGGCCTTTAAGATAGAATATACTTTCGTGGCAGCCAGATCTTGCCCTCTCATCATTGTTTAATTTGGATTAGAAGTCTCTTTAATGAAGTTTGAAAATACTGCTTTATATTTGTTTGTCATCAGCGCCGTACTCTCTTTTGTAAGTGTTGCTCAAACAGCCGATCCTCTGGCTGACTTGTTTGCTGATGAGCCAGTTTTTTTGCAGGTAGACGAGGCCTTTCAGTTTGATTTTGGTCAAAGGGGCGAGCAACTCACATTGAGCTGGAAAGTAGCTGAAGGGTATTACCTGTATAAGAAACAGTTTAAGACTGTGGTGAAAAATGCTGAGCTGGGAGAGCCAAGTTATCCAGTTTCCGAGCAAATTGAAGACGAGTTTTTTGGCCTGTCAGATGTGTTTCGTGAGCAGGTGAATATTAGTTATCCGATTATTCATTCGATTCAGGATGGGGTGGTGAAAATTCGTTACCAAGGTTGTGCGGACGCTGGCTTGTGTTATCCCCCTACTACCAAAGTAGTGTATTTGAATGAAGTGGCCGGGGCATCTGACATGCTGCCCTCTGCAAGCCAAGACCTGACTAACGAAGAAGGCAGCAGCGCGCCCGTTTCTGAACAATTTGAGCTGGCCAGCTTGCTGTCCAGCGATCAGAGCCTGTTATGGAGCTTGTTGATATTCTTGGCATTAGGTGTCGGTCTTGCTTTCACTCCCTGCGTCTTTCCCATGTATCCGATTTTATCGGGCATCATCATCGGTCAGGGCAAAACTATCAGTACGTCTAAAGCCTTTACTTTGGCGTTCTTTTACGTGCAGGGCATGGCTATTACCTACTCTTTATTAGGTCTGATAGTAGCCTCGGCTGGGGTCCAGTTTCAGGCTGCATTGCAGCATCCTGCTATATTGCTCGTTCTAATCACCTTATTTGTTTTGCTGGCGATTGTGATGTTTGGTGCTTACGAGTTGCAAATGCCCTCAAGCTGGCAGGAAAAGCTTAACGCCATGAGCAATCAGCAAAAGAGTGGCAATTATTTTGGTGTACTGGTGATGGGCGCAATCTCTGGCTTGGTCGCCTCACCCTGCACTACAGCGCCCCTTACCGGCATTTTGCTATACATCGCCCAAAGTGGAGATTTACTGCTGGGCTTCAGTGCCTTGTATGCCCTAAGTATCGGGATGGGTATTCCTCTTATATTGTTCGGCATTACTGGTGGTAGATTACTGCCTAAAGCAGGTAACTGGATGAACATTGTTAAGGTTACCTTCGGCTTTATGATGCTTGCAGTGGCGCTAATGTTTGTTGAGCGCATGGTTGTCCATCCGGCCACTGATCTTGCCTGGGCCTTGTTAGGTCTGGCGACATTCACCTATTTTTATGTGATGAATCAGGGCAGTGCCACTTCTTTGGCTAAAGGTATACGGGCTTTTGTAATCTTCCTTGGCTTGTTTGTTTCGGCAATATACGGCTATCAGAGCTTAAGCAATATTGGAGTCACAACGGTCAGCACCACTGGTGCAGTGCAGCAGCAAAAGGCCGGACATCCTGAGTTTACCGTGGTCAAAGATCTGGCTGATTTTGATGCCAAACTAGCGGCGGCGAATGCTGATGGTAAAACGGTCATGATCGATCTTTACGCGGATTGGTGTGTGGCCTGTAAGGAATTTGAAAAATATACTTTTCCCGATGCGAATGTTGTTCAGGCTCTGAGTAATACGGTATGGCTGCAAATTGATCTAACCGACAACACTGAGCTTAGCCTGCAGTTTCAAGAGCATTTTTCCGTCTTGGGTTTGCCGACTATTTTATTTTTCAATCAAGAGGGGGCGGAAATCCAATCCGCACGGGTAACCGGATTTATGCGCGCTCAACCCTTTGCCGATCATGTAAACCAGGCTTTAAATTAAGCCATAGCCAAGTTACGTTCAAATTACCCATTTCAGAGCGACTGGGGGATTTGAAGTGATTTGGGTTTACATCCTACTGTGTTGTACGTTTAACGCATTTAGTGAACGTGTATGGCGTTTCAACGGTACCTATTAAGAGTATTTTTAAACGCTTGGGAGTTTCTCTTTGTCTTCACCCGCACTTACGGTTCTATTATTGCTGGTTTTTTCTGCTTTTCCTTCGGCAAGCGCCTTGGCTTATTGTATGGATGATTGGGCCTGTGTTGATATTATCGAAACCGAGCATAAAATTGAGTTTTGGTTAAGAAATAACAAAGCCTACACCATCACTTCAACCCTTGAGGTGAAAAGTCGCAATCTTAGCAGTGCTAATTCCAGTAAAAAACGCAACAAGAACGAGTATAGTAAAACCCATGTTCTAGAGGGCTTTCAGCGAAGATTAGCACTGACCTTAGTCCCTACAAATCCACAACGTTCAACCCGCTATTCTGATAGCTTTAACTGGACAGCGGGCAGTATGCATGCCCAGCACGATGTTAATTATCGCTATTCCCTACCCTATAAAAAAGGCGATTATTACCCAATAGTACAGGGTTTTGGTGGCGGCTATAGCCATCAAGGTGCATCGAAGTATGCGATAGATATTGCGATGCCGGTTGGCACACCAATTCATGCTGCAAGAGATGGTGTGGTAATCGACGTGGTACAGAAACATAATCGCGGTGGAGCCAGTCGCCGTTATGCTAAGTATGCCAACTACGTGGTGATACTGCACAGTGATGATACGACTGGCGAGTACTACCATTTAAAGAAAAACGGTGGGGCAGTTGAAGTAGATGAAAAGGTTGTCGCCGGACAACATATCGCCTATTCCGGCAACACCGGATTTTCTTCATTGCCTCATTTGCATTTTGCGGTATACAAGGCCAAAAGCCATGGGGATTACCAATCTTTGCCCATCGAATTTAACCAGAAAGTGCGTCAGCCACAGTGGTAGTGACGCGTACTAGCATCTAGTCATGGGATTCGAATAGCGTTTGCTAAAAGCCTCCTATCGTGTGCCAAAAATTTTATCACCGGCATCGCCCAAACCAGGGAGGATATAGCCCTTGTTATTAAGTCGTTCATCAACAGCCGCGATATAGATATCCACATCCGGATGCTTCTCTTGTACCTTTGCAATGCCCTCTGGCGCGGCCACAAGAAACAAGCCCATAATATGCTGGCAACCTTTTTGTTTGAGCAAATCGATAGTGGCAATTAAGGTGTTACCGGTGGCAAGCATGGGGTCAACAATTAGCGCGGTGCGTTGGGAAATGTCTTTAACCACCTTGTCAAAGTAAGCAACAGGTTGCAGGGATTGCTCATCCCGGTATAGACCTACCACACTTATTTTGGCATTGGGAATTAGTTGCATGACTCCATCAAGCATGCCTAAACCTGCTCGTAAGATAGGCACTACGGTGATTTTTTTGCCTTTTATCTGGTTAACACTAATAGGGTCACCGTTCCAGCCCTTAATCTCTACACTCTCGGTTTTTAACTCGCGGGTTGCTTCATAGGTGAGTAAATTACCCACCTCGCTGGCAAGTTCACGAAAATCTTTACTACTAATTCCTGCTGCACGCATCAATCCGAGCTTATGTTGGATCAGAGGGTGGTGAATTTCTTTTACGGCCATAAGGCAGCTCCTTGGGTGATGACTTTATTTGTTCTTAGTACAGTGCTCCAGAGCATGTTTTAGCAGCTCTGGGTAAAAAACTAAAAAAACCTGTTTCGCTTGATAATGATTTTGCCGTAAAAATTCACGGGCCTGTAAGGCAAAGGTGACACGGTTGTGCAGGCGAGACTCAATACTTTTAAAGGCCCGTAAGCAAGTTGATGCGTCAATATAGTGTTCTAGCCATCGCTCCTTAAGTAAACTTTCTCTCAACATAGTATATCTGGGGTTTATGGCTAAAGGGCAAGCTTGTAACGCCTGATAAAAACTAGCAAGAGTTTGCTTATAAGCCTGGTTGGAAAATTCTTGCCAGTGGTTTAATAACAGATAATCAAAATAGATGTCGATGGTAATGCCTGCCATACGCCTGATGCTAGGTGGAAAGGTACTTTTCAGTTTAATTATTGCTGGGTGCTGGTCAGTGAATACATCTACACTGCGATGCAAGCGAATGCCCGTTTCTAACTCTGCGGGTAGATACTGCAGCTCACTGCCTTTGACAAAGTCTCCTAAAAAATTACCCACCATGCTGGTGTCGGTGTGCTCTGCAATATGAATATGGGCAATATAGTTCATTGGGCTGCCATTAATTGAACAGATATATTCTTTAGAATTTTACCGATTATACCATTGTGCCTTGATATGTGATCAACTCAGAAGGAGTTGGTGCGGTTCATAGCAAAGCGTAACGTCGAAGGAATGCCCTAGGTTGCCTTCATAGACCTTACAATGCCGCTAGGAAGCTTACCAGCCCTTCCCGGAGGGCAATAGCAAAGTCGCTTACGCTGTAGCCATTATACAGCTTAAAACACGCCGTGATTACGCTACTTTTATTCATCGCTGAGTGATCAGATATTTAGGTGGATTGGTATTACTGGTAGGGATAGCTTTTTTAAGGGAAGCACTTACAGAAAAAGAGTGTATTCTTCAGCAGATTGGGCAAAAAAATATAAACTTTGCGCTAATCTTCGCTGATAAGACCAGTATTTTGCTGCTAATTTGTAATTCCCCCCTATAATGACTCATCGATTTGAATCATACTGCAGCTATTTTATGCAACAAGACTGTAATGGATTGTTTACCCAAGGGTAAATTAGGCCACTCAGTTTATTCATATGGTGACAATTTTTGTGAAGGTATTATTAATAAACGGCCCAAATTTAAATATGCTTGGTAAGCGTGAACCAGGGATTTATGGCAACCGCAGCCTGGCGCAAATTGTTGACGATCTGTGCGCTACAGCGAAAGAACAACAGATCAACTTATCTCATATTCAATCAAATGCAGAACATGAACTGCTTGATGCCATTCATCAGGCCCACCAACAAATCGATTTTATTATTATCAATCCCGGCGCGTTCACCCATACCAGTGTTGCTTTGCGTGATGCCTTACTGAGTGTGGCCATCCCTTTTATCGAAGTGCACCTGTCAAATGTTCATGCTCGTGAAGCATTCAGGCAACACTCCTATTTATCCGACATAGCCACGGGTGTCATTTGCGGATTGGGAGAACAAGGTTATCAGTTTGCACTGCAAGCTGCGCGGCAATATTTAGCGAAATAAGATTCAAAAATTACAATGTCAAATGCACAATATTTGACAGTCATTAACAGAGATTAGAGAGAAAAAAATGGATATACGTAAAATAAAGAAACTCATCGAACTGGTTGAAGAGTCGGGGATATCAGAATTAGAGATTACTGAGGGAGAAGAGTCGGTGCGTATTCATCGGGCAGGCCATTCGGTTGCTCCGATTCAGTATGCCGCACCTTTAGCCCCTGCAATTGCGGCCCCTGTTGCTGCCGCCCCTATTGCAAAAATTGAATCTGCTGCCCCAGCTCAACCTAGTGGTTATGTGATGTGTTCACCCATGGTAGGAACGTTTTATCGTTCTTCATCACCAGAGGCAAAATCCTTTGTTGAAGTGGGGCAAAAGGTAAAAGTGGGTGATACTCTGTGTATTATCGAAGCAATGAAAATGATGAATCAAATAGAATCAGATAAAGTGGGTGTAGTTACCCAGGTTTTGGTTGAAAATCAAGAGCCGGTTGAGTTTGATCAACCGATGTTTGTGATTGAATAAGCGGGTTTATGACTATGCTTAATAAAGTTCTAATTGCCAACCGCGGTGAAATTGCCCTGCGGATATTACGTGCCTGTAAAGAGTTAGGTATTAAAACGGTGGCGGTGCATTCAACCGCAGATGAAACCCTAAAACACGTATTGCTGGCAGATGAAACCATCTGTATTGGCAAGGCGTCTGCCACAGAGAGTTATTTAAACATTCCGCGTATTATTGCCGCGGCTGAAGTAACTAACGCTAACGCAATTCACCCCGGTTATGGTTTTTTAGCCGAAAACGCTGATTTTGCTGAAGCGGTTGAGAAGAGCGGCTTTGTTTTCATTGGACCCACGGCGGAGACCATTAATTTAATGGGTGACAAAGTGTCTGCTATTCGATCTATGAAGGCTGCAGGGGTACCCTGTGTGCCAGGTTCTGATGGCCCTTTAAATAACGATGAGGCTCGCAATAAAATGCTGGCCCAGAAAATTGGCTATCCAATTATCGTCAAGGCTGCCGGTGGCGGTGGAGGTCGCGGTATGCGCGTTGTGCGCAGCGAAGACCAACTCATTAGTTCCATTGCCATGACTCAGGCAGAAGCCGGTGCAGCATTTGGCAATGACGTGGTTTACATGGAAAAATTCCTGGAAAACCCCCGCCACGTTGAAATTCAGATACTGGCTGATGGTCAGGGCTCTGCTATCCATCTGGGAGAGCGAGATTGTTCAATGCAGCGACGTCATCAAAAAGTGGTGGAAGAAGCTCCGGCCCCAGGTATTACTCCAGAGATGCGGGCCAAAATCGGCGCAAGGTGTTGCCAGGCCTGTGTGGCGATTAATTATCGCGGTGCCGGTACTTTCGAATTTTTGTTCGAAAATGACGAATTTTATTTCATTGAAATGAACACCCGTATCCAGGTTGAGCATCCGGTATCGGAGATGATCACCGGTGTCGATTTAATCAAAGAGCAACTCCGTGTTGCTGCCGGTCAAAAGCTATCAATTGACCAGTCACAGATCCAGATCCGTGGCCACGCAATTGAATGTCGAATTAACGCCGAAGACTCTAAAACATTTATTCCCAGTCCCGGTAAAATAGAGAAGTTTCACTCACCCGGAGGTTTGGGGGTGCGCTGGGATTCACACGTATATGCAGGCTACACCGTGCCACCGTATTATGATTCCATGATTGGCAAGCTGATCACTTATGGTGAAACGCGAGAAGTGGCTATCGCCCGCATGCGTCATGCCCTTGATGAATTGGTTATTGATGGGATAAAAACCAATATTGAGCTACAAAAAAGCATCATGGCAGATGAAAATTTTGCCGCAGGTGGTGCCAATATACATTACCTGGAGAAGAAGCTTGGTATAGGTGGACATTAAACTGCTTGCGTAGTATGAATGGTGAATTAAATAATAGGGTGAACTAATGCGTTCGCCCTTTTTTATTGCTATTACTTTTTACCAGTGCATCCGCAGAGGAAGTCACAATGCAGGTGAACAATAGAATGCGAATTTTTGTAGCAACTCAAGGTATTTCTCCATGCCAGTGTAGGCACCAAGTTCTAGGGTTAATTTGAGCGTCAATGAGTGATTTTTAAATCTTATCCGATAAGGATTTGGGTATATAATCCCAGTACATTTTACTCCATGGAAAACCTATGCCCTGGATCCAACTTAAGATCAACAGTCAAGCAGAGCATGCCGAACAAATTGGCGATATGCTGGTGGCTAACGGCTCACAAGCCGTCAATTTTTTCGACGCCAAAAACACCCCCATTTATGAGCCCAAACCCGGTGAATTCATTGTATGGCCCGATACCCAAGTGGTGGGCTTGTACGATGCCGAGCATGATATGCAGCGAGTGATTAACCAGTTGGCTAAGTCAAAAGTGCTGGGCAAAGACTTCATTCATAAGCTGGATCAGCTGGAAGATAAGGACTGGGAAAGGGAGTGGATGGAAAATTTTCATCCCATGCAGTTTGGTCAACGCCTATGGATCTGCCCAAGTTGGCGAGAGGTGCCCGATCCAAATGCGGTCAACGTTATGCTAGATCCTGGTCTGGCTTTTGGTACCGGTACCCATCCCACAACAGCCTTATGCTTAAGGTGGTTGGATTCCCTGGAACTTGAAAATTCCACTGTAGTCGATTTTGGTTGTGGCTCTGGCATACTTGGCATTGCAGCCCTTAAGTTAGGCGCGCAGAGGGTGATTGGCATCGATATTGACCCTCAGGCTTTGCTTGCCAGTCAGGACAATGCTACCCGTAACGATATTGGCGATAAAATAGAGCTCTACTTGCCTAAAGACCAACCGACACTGGAAGCTGATGTGGTGATTGCCAATATCCTGGCTGCGCCGCTTAGGGAGCTGCGCCAGGTAATTAGTGCTTATTGCAAACCAGGTGGCAAACTCGTGCTTTCCGGTATTTTGGATACCCAAGCTGAAGAAATAAGTCACTTATACAGTCAGGATTTTATGATGGATCCCATCGTGATTGACGGTGAATGGGCCAGAGTGTCGGGTACAAAAAAACAATAACTGTATTCGCACAGATGAGCACCAGAGATGGTGCGAGCGATCTGAGCGTATTACTTAGGGCTTACCAGTTAGTTGCTAGGTAATCGGCTGTAAACGATTCTGTTCCTGTGACTGTTTTACCTGTGGCTCCTTACTTAGTGTGGTTAGGTAATAAATTTTTCTTTGCCCCTTAGCTTTTCGGATTATCTGCTCAAGTCTGCCTTTGCACCAAAAATGGTGGACAGCTAAAATTTGGCTATGTTGCCTCTTTGTAGTAGCTGGTTGTACATGAGTGGTTTTAATAATTGGTACAATTCCTATGTCCGAGTAATTATGTATTTTCAAACACTGAGCTAAGTCTAAGTTTTTACTAAATTATTTTGTGATAACATGGCGTGTATACGCCACCATTGTTCGAATTAACCTACAGATATTTGGTCTTTGGTAACTGTAGCTAGCTAATGATAAATTCCTAATAGTATGTTATTCAAGACAATTAAAAATACCACTACTACTCTGACTGTTTTGGCCATTTTTTTTGCCTGCGCCGCAGTACTCGGTTTTTCTATTCAGGAACATGAACATCTATATATTGAAGCGGCAAAAAGTGATTTAGATGGTATTTCTGAAAATATGGCAAATGATCTTGTACCCCTGCTCGCCAAAGAGCCCGACATATTTGACCTGACCACCACGTTGCTGCGTTTGGATAGCTACGAAAATGTAAAGTACGCAGTGATTTATGATCAAGCTTGGCTTGAGCTACAGGTTTATATTGGCAATGCCTCGAGTAAGGATAACGATGATCTTGACATTAATATCGAGAATCTAAGGCGACAGTCTAGGGGAGTTGAAGTACAAAAAGATGAATTAATTGCCTTTAAATTAGTGGGTGATGAACGTCTTCCCTTAGGTTATTTATTAATCGTCAACGATTCAGCGGGTCCACTGAATAAAAGCAAATTAAGCCTCTTAAAAAGAGCGCTACCCTTAACATTACTCGTTGTATTGCTGGTGATTGCAGGGTCTTTTTGGTTGCAAAGCAGATTGTTTTTGCCTCTTACACGTCTATCAAATTTAGCTAAAAAAATACAACTAACTAATGACTATTCATTGCGTATTGATATCCGTGGTAAGCAGGAAGTGGCAGAGCTATGTCGTGACATAAACAGTATGATGAATACTATTAATGCTGAGACTGAGAAAAATAAAGAATATACCGAAAAAATGATCGAACAACAAAAGACGATGCAGCGTCTTGCTAATTATGATGGTTTAACGGGTTTGCCTAATCGTCAATTTTTTATGGAAACCTTAAGGATGGAACTGGCTAAGGCGCAACGTGAAAATGCAAATCTTGTATTGATGTATTTTGATCTTGACGGTTTCAAGGGGGTAAACGATTCACTTGGGCATGAAACCGGAGACCAACTACTAATCGGCGTATGTCAACGAACCAAATTACTTCTTAGGGAAGGAGATATCGTCTCGCGCTTAGGAGGGGATGAATTCTTGGTCCTGTTACAAAACGAACCGATTGATTTTATGATAATGGATATTGCTGACCGATTGGTGGAAGGCTTGAGTATCCCTTTTTATATAAATACATGGGAAGTACAAATCGGCGTTAGCATTGGAATAGCGAAGGCGGAAGATTCAAACTTCAACTTGAGTGAATTTGTCAGCAACGCCGAATTAGCAATGTACCGATCCAAATTGGCTGGTAGTAACACCCATACCATCTTCATACCTGAGATGATGGAGGACAATAAACGCAAATTGCAGATAGCAAATACTATCGTTCCTGCCATAAAAAAAGGTGAGTTTTCTGTGGTTTATCAAGCCAAGGTATCAGCTGATGAAACGGTTGTGGGTTACGAAGCGTTAATCAGATGGAATTCTGAAACCTTGGGTTTTGTGTCTCCAGCGGAATTTATTCCTATTGCAGAACAAAGCGGCAAGATACTCTTAATTACAAAATGGATGTTGGAAAGAGTATGTAAAGATCTGAACGTAATTCTTGATAATTCAAAAGTTGAGACGGTAATTTCTGTTAATTTATCAGCACATGACATTAAAAGTTTGGCTTTATTGGAATTCATCAAATTTATCTTCAAAAAGTATCACGTGGCACCGGATAAAATAGAGTTTGAAGTGACGGAGTCTGCTTACCTTGAGAACTTTGACATGGCAAACAACTTTTTTACTGAGATTAAAAGCATAGGCTCTTCCATTGCTCTCGATGATTTTGGAACCGGTTATTCTTCACTAAGTTATCTGACAAAACTGCACTTTAATACCCTAAAAATAGATAAGCAGTTTGTTGATAATTTAGGGCTGTCTGAGCGAAGTAGCTTAATCACTAAGACCATTATCGAAATGGCAAAACAGCTTAAGCTAAGAATCTGTGCTGAAGGGGTCGAAACCAGAGAGCAGGCAGAGTTTTTGGTGAACAATGGCTGTCATGAATTACAGGGATACCTATTCGCAAAGCCCATGGTGCTAGAGCAGGTACTCAAAGAGCAAGATCTAACTAACCTCAAGAGACCATGAGCAATTCTGTGCTGCTACACACGATGTTGATGCGTGATTGTTTTATTCATCGCTGAGTGAGCAGATATTTAGGTGGGTTGGTATAAAAGTTCAGTGATCAAAAATACTAAAGAATATAACTTCTTCTAGATTCATTGATGATAGGTGGGTTTCTAATAAGTGAGCTGAAGCTAGCTTAAAAGTGTGCTTGCTTGATGTGGTGTTAACGAATTTCAAATAAAACTGTTAGTTGCTCGGGGATATCGGTATCTGCGGGCAGGTACGCCACAGCACCTGGATGACTCTTTAAATACTCAATCAATAGCGTTTCGTTGTTTATTTCTCTGGGTGGTTTTTTGCGCCCTGAAAAGCGCATTTGTGCCCAATATGACTGAATTCTTGACTCTGTAAGCCCAACAACTTTGGTATTGAATATCACTCTGGTTTGATTGCTGGGAGGTAATGCCACAGCTGTTAGTTCATAAGGTAATACGCCACCCATAAATAGATTTCGTACTTCCTGACGGTTAAGATTGAGGGATTTATCTTGAGTATTAGCCACAACGACAATTGAATCCGTTGCTTGAACACTAAAACTGGCTATCATACTCATTAAGGCGGCTAAGCAAAGTAGTGCTTTCACTAGAAAACCCACTCCATTGCCAGTTGATAAAGCGTTGCTTCTCGATCAAAATTTTGAGTGTCCTTTATATTAAAAAAAGCTCTATCGTTGCTATCGCCCTCTATAAAGGTTACTTCAGCTTTAAAGGCAATATTCGACTTCCAATCCCATCGAGTACCCAACGTAACAGCAGTAGAACTATCAAGAGATAACTGACCAAAGATTGCTTGATAACCGAAGGCCAATGCATCCAATTCGGGGGCTACGCCGATAGGAATATCTGTGGCAGGTTGCCCATATTCACTCCTATTATTTGCTACAGAGATATAAGATGTAAAGGGGTAGAAGTTGTATCCTGCGGAGACAAAGTAACTATCCATCTTTGGCGCAATCAGGAACTCAGCTGTGACTTGGGTGAATTCAGTGAGAATAAAATAATTAAGGTTCTCATAATTGACACTGATCTGATAAAACTCACTAAGACCATCCAGACATAGTGAATCTGCACTTTGAGTAAAACCTAATTGGCGCAACTGAGCGCCGAACAAAGACAATTCTGCTAGCCTTATTCCTCCGCTTACCATAGCATCTGTTTGATGGTATGAGGCTCTGAATGTCCAATTTTGATAGCTCAGGTTACTTATGATACCTCGGAGGTCGTTGACTTTAGCATCAACTTCATCATTGGCTACATAAATGTTGCCGTCAAAACTTCCCCAATATCCCTCGAAGTTCATTATAAATTCTTTACCTGCAAATTCGTAACTGGCCATCACGCCATCAAATGAGGAAAAGAAAAATGAGCTGTAAACTTGTTGCGGGGTCGTAATCCAGGGGTAGGCGAAACCTACATCAATAATATCGCTATAGTTAAAAAAAGGCGTACGTTGTCTGCCAATTTTAAACTGCAGGGATTTTGACGGTGAATAGCTCAGATATAACCACTCAAGACCAGACTCGCGATGGGTTCCTGTATGGCCAATCACCTGGCCGGTGACAGATAATGAGTCAGTTATTTGAAAGTCAGCTTGCAGTCCGAGCAGAGTTTGCTGGTCAAAACTAATGGCATTGCCATAGCCAATGTATTCGGCATTCTCGTCATCCAGATGCCCCATGACTACACGAGCAAAACCAGAAAATTGAAGTTTATCATCTTGTTCGGCATATACATCGCTGAAACAGAAAAGCGTCAGTGAAATAAGGCCAGAAATAATAATATTGCGAGAGATATTTTTTTCTTGGATAATCAAAGCTTGCTACAACTAAAATTAAACTTATGTTCACAACCTTACGTGAAGAATCATATATGTCAACTGCTGGTAATACTAGCATTAGATTTTATAGTCTGACTGGGTACGTTCAACTTGCTTCACTTTAATATGCAACGCCGATTTAGCCATTAAATGTGCGCTTACCGGTGCAGTTATAAACAAAAATACCGTCACTAGAGTTTCATGCAGGCTAGTGGCGTCTGTTTTGAAGCTAAAGTACAGTACAGAGGCTATTAAAATTGCGCCCACACCTAAGGTAGTGGCTTTGGTTGGACCGTGCAGCCGCATATAAAAATCAGGAAGTTTGTAGAGACCAATAGAACCTATAAGCGTAAAGGAAGCGCCAATTAAGACTAAGGCGGCTAATATCCAGTCGAGCATTTATGTATTCCTCTAATGTAAATCTTTAGTTTATATCTGATGGGGCAGACTATTCCATTATGTCGCCGCGTAATAGGTATTTACTTAGCGCTAATGTGCCAACAAAACCCATTACTGCAATTAATAATGCGGCTTCAAAAAACAGTGACGATTCGAGGTGTATGCCAAATAAAACGACTAAGGCAATGGCATTAATATAAAGCGTATCTAAAGCAAGGAGCCGATCTGGTAGATCAGGACCTTTTAATAAGCGAAGAAAACACAGCAATATCGAAACAGCCAGCAGGGTAAACGCAATGGGTAAAACCAACTCTAACATGATGTAAATACCTTTATTAGTGGTGCTTCATAACGGAGTTTTATATGTTCTACGAGTTCACTAATATTATCAGCATGTAATGCATGCACCAATAAAAAACTGCCGTCCGCAGTAAGATCACATGACACTGTGCCGGGAGTTAAGGAAATTGTGTTGGACAAAAAACTAATTCCTAATGAGTTCTCTATATCTAACTCGATATGAAAGAAAGCAGGCTTTAAACTATCGTTGCGTCCCAGGACTAATTTCGCAACCATAAGGTTAGCTACCAAAATGTCCCACAGCACCAAGGCTAAAAATTTTAACAGTGTTAATGGCGCTTTAATGCGTACTTTTTCAGGCCAAAACCCCGCAGTAAATAATGGGATTATAATAGCTAAAAAGAATCCCAATACAATATGCCCTGCGCCCATGGTATTGTTTAGTAATAGCCAGAAAGCCCATAATGTTAAACTAAGAATGGGGTGAGGTAACATTTTACTAAAAGATGATTTAGCCATTATTCCTTCTCTGCTTTTACCGGCTGTTTTGACAACACTGACTGAATATAACCTTGACTGTCGAATTGCTGCTTAGCGACTGATTCGGTAAAGGCGGTAATGGGTTGGGCAAATATTACTAATATAGGACTCAGCGCAAACAGGCCTATAACAGTAATAGTTGAAATGCGATTGGGGGATTCTCTAGATACATCATTATCCTCCGGCGGATTATGCGTTTCATCAGAGTCGAGCACCTTGTAAAACAACAGCGAACCGGTGCGTGCCATGGTAATTATCATCAAAAAACCTGCTACTAATATAACTGCCAACACCAATCCAGACCATTGATGCTCAAGTGCCGCGCTTAGTATTAGTATCTTGCCAAAAAAACCGGATAAAGGGGGTATACCCGTCATAGCAATGGCACCGTACATAAACATAGCACCTATCAGGACAGCACCGGGCATAGCGTAAGCACTCTCAAAGCGATCCTTGAAAGTACCTCGACCACGGGAAATAATATCCGCTAATAGAAATAGTCCTCCAGCCATTAGCGTCGAATGGATCATGTAATAAAAGCTGGCACTGAGGGCCAGGGGATTATTTAAACCTACCGCAATCAGCATAGTGGCAATAGAAGCCAGTACCAGATAAGAGACCTGTTCACGCAATCTTCTAGAGGCCATCACTCCAAACGCCGCTAACATGAGAGTGATCATTCCAAGACCTAATAACCAGGGCATATGGTAATTTGCCAAACTGCCAGCTTCAGCACCAAAAACAGTGCCGTGTACTCTGATGATTGCATACAAACCGACCTTAGTCATAATCGCAAACAAGGCCGCTACCGAAGCTGAGGTATTACTGTATGCCGTTGGCATCCATAAATATAATGGAAACAGCGCTGCCTTAGTGCCAAACACCACCAATAGCAGCAAACCTGCTGCGGCAACCAAGCCTAAATCTTGTTCGGGAAGCAGGGCGACTTTGGTGGCCATATCGGCAATGTTGAGTGTGCCTAGTACACCATAGAGTGCGCCCACAGCGAATAAAAATAGTGTGGCCCCAACCATATTGATTATTACATAATGCAAGCCGGCCTTGGTGCGTAAGCGTCCACCGCCGTGCAACAATAGCCCGTAAGAGGCTAACAGTAACACTTCAAAAAACACAAAAAGATTAAACAAATCACCTGTTAGAAAAGCGCCGTTTAATCCAAATAAAATGAGCATAAATAGCACATGGAAATGGGCACCCTGTTTATCGGTGTTAGTCGCAATGGCATAAATCAAAGCGGCCAAAGCAAGTGCCGAGGTAATAGCAATCATCAGAGCTGACAATTGATCTAATACCAATACAATGCCAAATGGAGCCGCCCAGTTACCCAAGAGGTAGACCTGATGAACGCCAGAAGAAGACTCAATAATTAACACGATACTCAATAAAACCAATACAACCACAGAGAGCAAATTGAGCACACGCTGCCACAGCAGGCCTTTTGCTTTTGCAAACAGGACAATAAAACCTGCTATTAAGGGGAGAAATACCGACCACGCTGCTAAATGCATTATTCTTTTCTCTTTTTCTTAATTAACTTTAGGTACTTTTCATGTGCTCTTGTCACGGCATTCTTTTTTAAGGGGACCTCATCTTCAGCGAGGTCTAAGCCATCAACATGGTCATTACCCAATTCACTGCGTGCTTTAAGAGCCAATACAATTAAAAATGCGGTCATACCAAATGCAATAACAATCGCCGTTAACACTAAAGCTTGTGGTAAAGGATCGCTATAGTTGACAGCGGCAGGATCAATAACGGCTGGGTGCCCAATCGTCAAACGTCCCATCGCAAATAAAAACACATTGACCCCATAAGCCAGCAAAGTTAAACCCAGTACCACTGGAAATGTGCGTGCTCGCATCGTTAAATACACGCCCGAAGCCGTTAACACGCCTATCACCAACGCCACTAACCACTCCATTATTTTGACTCCAGATGTTGTTGTCGTTTGTGGGAGGTGTCACTTAATCGACCTAATTGCACCAGAATCATTACGGTTGCACCTACAACAACAAGAAACACACCTAAATCAAAAACAAAGGCACTGGCAACTTCAAATTTACCCACTATTGGCCATGTTAAGTAGGTATAAGTAGTCGTCATGAAAGGATATCCCAGCAACATAGAAACTAAACCCGTGAACGTAGCAATCAACAAACCGATACCGATTATCCAATGCATATCAATTCTAAGGCGTTGTGCCGTCCAGGAAATTCCATTAGCCAGGTACTGTATGATCAGAGCGACTGCAGCAATTAAACCTGCAATAAATCCGCCTCCGGGCAAATTGTGCCCCCGAATGAAAATAAACACTGCGACCATTATCATCAACGGAAACAATAAGCGGGTTAAGGCTTGCATAATTGGAGGGTGATTATCCTCGCACCAATTCAAACCATTCTCATCATGGGCAGGTGCATATAATTTTAGGCCATCGATTAAGGCATAAATACCCAATCCAGCTAAAGCCAAGACAACAATTTCACCTAGGGTATCGGTACCGCGAAAATCCACTAAAATGACATTAACCACATTGGTTCCACCACCACCGGGCACTGCATTGGCAAGGAAAAAGTCTGAAATAGGCACAAAATCTCTGCTCATTACCGCCATCGATAGCACCATTACGCCGACGCCCGACATGACTGAGATGATGACATCACGACTGATACGAAGGCGGCCCAATTCTTTAGGACTGGTTTGAGGTAAAAAGTGCAGCGCCAGTAATAACAGGATAATAGTAACGATTTCCACTGATAATTGTGTCAAAGCCAAATCAGGAGCGGAAAATTTCACAAATAGCAGCACAACGATTAAACCTACAACACCGACCATTACCAAAGCAACCAGGCGCTGTTGATGAAAAACTACCGTCATAATACTCGCACCAATAAGCACTAAAGCAGCCGCTATACTTACACCATCAACCGGCAACAGCTCTCGTGGGCCCAATATCGGAGATGCAACAGACATAAAGCCAATAACACCGGCGACAAAGGCTGTGCCGATAATCCACGCGATGGCGTTCTGCAATGAGCCTTTATCGAAAGAGCGGGTGATAGCACTGGCCATGGTAGTAATACTGTTATATATAAAATGATAAATAATGCGCGCATCTAAATCTGACATCCTGCGGTCATGCCATTTAAACAATCGATCACGCAACATATAAACCACTACACCTAATGCCAGCGCCACCATGCTCATCACCAAAGGTAAATTAAAGCCATGCCAAATAGCCAGACTGTAGTCTGGTGGTGCAGCCTGCAAACTGCCCGCCACTGCTGCTGCTAACATAGGTGCGACAAAAAACATTGGAAATATACCGACCGCCAAGCAAATCAGCACGAGCAAATCGACAGGTATTCTCATTAAAGTGGGTGGTTCATGGGGCGTTTTGGGTAGATCAATTGAGTCGCCGTTAAAAAACACGTCGTGGATAAAACGCAAGGAATACGCCACCGCAAAAATGGCTGCCAACAAAACCAAAATAAGCACGATGATCATAAACGGTGCATCGTAAACTGCCGAAACTGTCTGCTCAAAAAACATTTCTTTACTTAAGAAGCCATTTAACAAGGGAACACCGGCCATTGCTGCCGAGGAAATAATCGCTAATACCGCAGTATGCGGCATGTATTTGAACAAACCATTCAGCTTGCGCATATCACGAGACCCCGTTTCGTGATCAATAATACCTGCAACCATAAACAAGGACGCTTTAAACGTAGCATGATTAATAATATGGAAAATTGCAGCGACCGCAGCTAGATGGGTACCAAAACCAAATAATAAGGTGATTAATCCCAGATGACTGATCGTTGAATAAGCAAGTAAACCTTTAATGTCGTGCTTAAACAAGGCCATATAAGCGCCCATTACCAAGGTAATCAAACCTGCACCACCCACCAACCATGTCCATTCAGGTGTACCTGCGAACACGGGGAAAAATCGAGCCAGTAGGAAAATCCCTGCTTTTACCATAGTGGCCGAGTGAAGGTAAGCTGAAACGGGGGTCGGAGCCGCCATGGCATGGGGTAACCAAAAATGAAAAGGAAATTGTGCTGACTTGGTGAAAACACCCACCAGGAAAAGGATTAGGATCGGCAAATACAATTCATCAGAGCGCACCAGCTCACCTGCGGCTAATACATCGCTAAGATTATAACTGCCGACAATATTGCCGAGTAAAAGTACCGCAGCCAGCAATGCTAAACCGCCGCCGCCAGTGATGACCAGGGCCATAGAAGCACCATCACGGGCGTCTTGGCGATGTTGCCAGTAACTGATTAGTAGAAACGAAGAAAGTGACGTAAGTTCCCAAAAAACCAGCAGCTGGAGAATGTTTTCTGAAAGCACAATACCCAGCATTGAGCCCATAAATATCAGCAGGTACGCAAAAAATCTTCCCATGCTGTCTTTTGCAGCAAGGTAGTAACGGGCGTAAAGTATAACGAGCAGGCCAATCCCTAATATCAGACAGGCAAACAATAATGCTAAACCGTCAAGACGAAACGCAAACTCCAAGCCAATTGCAGGTATCCATGACCAACTCTGTATTACCGTTTCTCCGGCAAACACGGCTAGCGAGGAAGGAATTAAAAGTGCTGAAGCGAGCAAAGTGACAATTGCTGCAACCCAAGCAGAAGCGACACGGTTATAAGAAGATGCCCGTGCCGCAAAAATAGCGCCGAAAAATGGTAATAATGTAACGATTGGCAAGTTAGATATTAATAAGGTCATAATCTAATCTATTAGCAAATTATATATAATTTTTGTACAACTAATCATGTGTTGTGCCTTTGTTGTTGTGCATATTTACTGCTGATACGCCTGAATTATAAAAGTTTACCGATAAATTTTCTGGAACTTGTAACAAGATCCAATCTTTCCACCAAGACAGAATAATCTACAAAGGAAAAAGCATGAGTGATTTAGTTGAACTCTTCTGCGACTTCGATGAATTTTGCAAAGTCTTGGTACGCAATGGGAAAGTCATTTTCTTGAAAATGGTACCAGAAAGTACAAACTTGATGGGCGAAATCATTACCCGTATATTTCGCTCGGTCTCGATACAGCGTCTCCATTTCAGTTTAATCCAACTCATTTTTGGCTGTGATTAACCTTAACTTGCGAAGGTAGTCACTGAAATTACGCCTAATCATCGATATTGATGAGTTTGTCTATAAAAAGCAACAACTAACGGAAAGAAACACAGAAAGTAAGATAAAAAAGCTTAATGAGAAGGGCGATACCAGCTATTCCCTGCGGCAAAATAAAGCAGCCATTAGAGCCTTATATGCTATTCAAAACTATTAACTTAGCGCCGATGCTCTAATGCAGAAATGTCAAAATGCCAAGCAGGCCGTTATCAGTTTTAGGCTGTATGAAAAAACGCTTAAAAGAGCCATGCAGCAGCACGGTGGAGCTTATTGGTTCCAGAATACATGTACTTCATCATGCGCGATTTGGATAGTGAAAACGTTTCCCTCATATGAATGTCCTGGGCCATTTTTTTGACTTTCCTCGCACAATTAACAGGACAGGCATGATAACGATATTTGGTATACGGCCCCCTGATTCAAGGTAGAAGTGCAGACCTTTACTAACCTACTGGTAAGGAGGTGCATCATGAATGCCCACTATTCACACCTGTCTATTTTTCTCTCGACTCAATGTTCGCCGATTATTTATGTTATTTAGTAGATCAATTTACATGGATGCGGTTTGAAGAAAGGCAGGACGCCATAAGGGCAGCGCATATTCTAGATATTAAAAAAGAAAGAAGGTGCCAACTACCGAAGTCGAACTGCTATGAGGCTTAGCTGCTGATTACAATGAAGTTTGAATGATGGCAATTGATTCTAGGCTGGGCTTGTTTGTTGCGTAAATGTCACCTCAATAATAGGAACTCGCTGCGCTGTGTATTTTGTTTCGATGAATTTGCACTAATGGTTCCGACTACCGGAGTCGAACTTGTGACCTACTGATTACAAGTCAGTTGCTCTATCAACTGAGCTAAGTCGGCACACTTAGAAAACCACTTGCGGTGTTGGTAGCCAAAAGCGAGTGCCATTTTATTTGTTTAGGCTCTTATGTCAATAATAAAGTCGCTTATTTTATCTCGCTTAAGCGCCTTGCTTCGCTGAGTAACAATGGAAAATGTTCTTCAGGTAAAAATTCCGCCAGGCCTTGCATAGCCTCTGCTAATTTTACGTAACTGGCACCGCTTAAATTAAAGTGCCCCATTTTACGTTTTGCTCGTGGTGTTTTGCCATACCAGTGCAAGTGACAACCGGGAATACCTAGCATGTCTCTGGAGAAGGTATTAAAGCCGATGATATTGATCATGGCACTATGGGCGAGTACCCGGGTATCGCCAAGGGGCAAGCCTGCGATGGCCCGCAGGTGGTTTTCGAATTGGCAGGTATCGGCACCTTGTTGAGTCCAGTGACCAGAATTGTGTACCCTTGGGGCAATTTCATTGACCAGTAATTGCTCACCCAGTTGGAAAAACTCAACCGCCAGCACGCCCACATAGTCCAAATCTTCTGCTAATTTGTTGAATATACCCTGAGCTTGCTTGACAAGCGTTTCGTCCACATTAGGCGCAGGGGCTACGGATACATGCAATTGGCCCTGGTGATGGAGGTTTTCGGCGAGGGGATAGTAGGCTATTTCACCCTTTTTGGAGCGCACACCGACTAACGATAGCTCTCTGTCGAAGTTGAGCATCTGCTCCGCAATCAACGGGACTTTATTTAGGTCGAGTGTCGCGAGCTGCTGTTTCAAAGCAAGCAGTTCCGCAGCACTTTTTAAACGCCACTGTCCGTAACCATCGTAACCATCTCGGCTGGCCTTGATGATTAAGTGCTCGCCTAAATCAGCAACCGCTAGATCCAGTTGTTCGACATCATGGATAATTTTATGGGGGCAATTGGCGATAGCGAGTTTGCTCAATAGCCGTTTTTCACGAACCCTATCGGCACCGGTTAATATGGCCTCCGCACTCGGCATAAGCTTGCCACTGGCGTGCACTTGTTGCAGTAGGTCTTCTGGAATGTGCTCAAACTCAACGGAAATGCAGTCGGCTTCTTCAATTGCCTTGTCCAAAGAGAGATTGACTGGTTCCTTGCCGACCGGATTCAGTACCTTATTGGTACTTACGTCAACAGCGTGCACATCCATACCCAAGGGCGCACCTGCCAGGCGCATCATTCGGGCGAGTTGACCGGCACCTAAAATTAGCACGTTCATTAGAGTTTTAGT
The DNA here is from genome assembly GCA_034111125.1 of Paraglaciecola sp. Taxonomy (GTDB): domain Bacteria; phylum Pseudomonadota; class Gammaproteobacteria; order Enterobacterales; family Alteromonadaceae; genus Paraglaciecola. The sequence continues at coordinate 11,284 of JAWUXW010000059.1, read as the reverse complement.
TCCCCGTCTTTTAAGACGGCTGCGGTTTGCTCGGCTCGAAACTGCTTGATAGCGATTTGCACCTTTTCATCTTGCAAGGCCACAACTTGCGCCGCCAATAAACCGGCATTTGCAGCCCCTGCTTCACCAATTGCCAGGGTGCCTACTGCTACGCCTTTGGGCATCTGTACAATAGACAATAGGGAATCCATACCGCTGAGTTGACTTGAGCGTACAGGTACGCCAAATACAGGCAAGTGAGTATGGGCGGCAATCATGCCGGGCAAGTGCGCTGCACCGCCTGCACCGCCAATGATGACTTGATAACCCTGGTCGGCGGCACTTTCGGAAAATTCGCTTAATAGTGCGGGAGTACGGTGAGCTGAAACTACTTGCGCTTTATAGCTAACCCCTAATTTTTCCAGCATCAGCGCCGCTTGTTGCATGGTCGGCCAATCAGATTTTGATCCCATTACAATCGCTACTTTCGGCATACTTATTCTCACTTAAGACACAATGTTTTTTGGCTAGTCAATGCAATTTGGACAGCACTAGCCACTACAGGAAAAAATCGGAGAAAGATTGTAGCGTAAAATGCTAGGCGAGTCTCTGATTTAACTGTCGACTAAACTAAACAGCACCCTAATCAATGCAGTTTTATCAACAGGTTTGCTAATATGCTCATTCATTCCTGCATCTAGACAAAATTGACGGTCTTCAGCGTAAGCGTTGGCAGTTATGGCGACAATCGGTATGTTGCTCTTTTCGGATTCTAGCTGGCGTATATATTTTGTAGCAACGTAGCCGTCCATGTTGGGCATCTGGCAATCCATCAAAACGATATCAAAATCATGCTGCTGAACGGCTTGTAGTGCTAATTCCCCGTCTGCTACTCTCACTACCATCGCCTTCTGAGTGCTTAACATATCTTGGATAATGCTTGCATTAATATCATTGTCTTCAGCCAATAAAATTTTTATCCCTTTTGCAAGGACCGGTTTCTCAATGCTTTTTGGTGCTGGTACTGCATCCATGGCGTGGGCGGGGATCTTTAGTTCAAAAGTAGAGCCCTGATCTTGTTGGCTTTCGAGGGTTAAACTGCCCCCCATTAAATTTACCAATCCCCGTGTCATGGACCTGAATGACTAAGTTGCCTTGTTGGTAACTTACATCAAGCGCTACTTTGCCCTGTTGGGTGAATTTTATGCCATTGCTAAGTAGATTGTTCAATATTTGACTAAGTTTGACCGGGTCACAGAATAAGTGAGCAGGAAAATCACCGTTAACCTGCCAGTCAAGCCCTACGCCTTTGTTGGTTGCACCTTGCTTGTGCAGCCCAATACAAGTACCAATAAGAACAAGTGGTTGCATAGCCTGGTTTTCAAGGGTCATACTGTCAGCTTCAATTTTAGACCAATCTAAAATTCCGTTGAGTATGCTCATTAGGTGGTTGGCTGATTGATCGATAATTTTCAGGCGCTGTCGATTAACCTGATCCAGCGAACCACCACGCATGTTTTGGCAAGAGCCGAGTATGCCATTCATGGGGGTGCGTATTTCATGAGACATATTGGCCAGAAAGCGCGATTTGGCTTCATTGGCTTGCTGTGCTTGTTGAAGGGCTATCTCCAGTGATTCATTGAATTCACGTAGTTGCAGATTCAAGCTGGCTTGATTTGTGTGAGCCTCTTTGAGCTCTTTAAATAATTGCACCAACCTTGTTCTCAGTTCACTAAAGCCTGTATCCAATGCATTAATTTCTGTCAGATATACACGGCTATTATTTTCTACACAGGAAAATTCCGGGGAGCCGGTTCGAATTATGCAAAGTTTATAACTAACGTCGAAAGAGGCCTGGAAAATACTTGGGATATTAAGGCACTGGCAAGACTGCCGAGCATAATTAGGAACAGAAATAATAATAATGCTAGCAATACATATTCTGCGATTTGCAGTGAAAATACCTGACGAGGGAAAAATTATATACCTGCCAGCTATGTTGAGGACTAGATTGCTTGGCACTTATCCACGTTTTTTCTATCAGCAGATTAATTGGAACTTGCTGCAAAGACGCAACGGCTAACTCAGGAGAGGCATAGATTATGGCTCCGTGAGCATCGGTGACTAATAAGGCCACTGCCGGATTAAATTATTTTTCGTCATATTTGATAAAAGACGATAAGTCTAGAGAGCCTTCTAACAGCCCGACGAATTCTTGCTGGCTATCTAATAATGGAGCGGATATGGCTACAATGGGATCATTGCCGAAGCCTTTGCCCCTAAATGCAGAGGAGATGTATGGGCCTTTTGTCTGTTTTGGATGTTGAAAATACTTTCTTTGGCTAATATCCAGTTGCTGCGCCTCAGCTGCTTTGTTATACAAGCTTTGAGGGTGAGACTGAGTAATAAGACCTAGCGTATTGGTTAAGAGAAAGGTTAAGAAGCTGGGATAGGCTTCAGCGAGATCCGCCAGGCGCTGGCTAGAATAATCAGAAGAATCCTGTACTGCCTTGGACATAGTGTTGATGACATGGATATGGGAATCAAGGAATTGCTCTAATTGCTGGCCAACAATCCGCGACCGCTGGGAAAGGTGGTTATTCAGCCATAACATGTTTGCCGCAATAAACATAAAATGACCAAGTAAGCTATTGGTAACGCCGTTAATTAAGGTGGTTAAAAGCGTTCCAGCTTCGATAAGTGAAAAGCCACCTGTTTGCCAATATAAATCTAAGGCGACTAACAATGAGCCCGTTACAGACCAAAATGCCAGGGTTACGATTATGGGTTTGGCAACCGAACGATTATAGCCCCACCAGGCAAGCAGGGGGCCTGGATTATCATTGCCATAGCGGACAATAAGTGGCCTTCGAGCACGACTAAGGGCAGGGCGCAAATAGTTGTAGCGAGCACCGTGCAACGCCAGCCATACATTAAGCCCAGAAAAATGGCCACGGCGCAGGCAGAAGATTTAGAGCTGCGCCTATTAGCGATAATATTAGGGTAAGTGTTAAGCGATACAACAAGCTATGCACTTCCTGCTTAGTGTTTGTGCATATAATCGAGTGTCAAATTAGTCAGTAGCTTCACTCCAAGTTTCATTCCCTTGTCATCAACAATGAAGCCCGGAGTATGGTGAGCGGGGGCGTCAGCTTCGGCCACATCTAAAGGCTTGCCACCAACAAATAGGTACACTCCCGGCACCTTCTCCTGGAAGAAAGAAAAGTCTTCAGCACCGGTTACTGGTTTGACTAAATCTACGTGATCTTCACCGGCCGTGCGCACGAGAGTCTGCAGCATCTTTTCCATTAACTTGGGGTCGTTATAGGTAATCGGATATTGATAATCCAATGGCAAAGTTAGCTCTACTTCTGCACGCATACTATCGGCGATACCTTTAACTTTACGGGGAACCGCTTCATACATATGCTTACGGGCATCTGCATTCAAGGTGCGAATGGTGCCGATTAATTCGACCTGGTCGGGAATGATGTTAGAGCGCACGCCACCGTGTATTGAGCCTATAATCACCACTGCCGCGTCGTCTATTAATTTAATCTCTCTGCTGACGATGGTTTGCAAGCCCATAATGATTTGCGCAGCAGTGGTTACCGGATCCACGCTTAACCAAGGGTAAGCGCCATGGGCTTGTTTACCTTTGATAACCACTTTAAAGGGATCGACCGCGGCCATAATACCACCTGCACGATACCCCACGGTTCCAACGTCAGTGCCAGAACTGATACGCAAGCCAAAAATCACATCTACATCTGGATTCTTCAGCACGCCTTCTTTGACCATTACTTCAGCACCGCCAGTTTCGCTTGCCGGGGCTCCTTCCTCTGCGGGCTGAAAGATAAACTTCACCTTGCCCCTCAACTCGCTTTTCATCTCAACTAATATCTTGGCAGCGCCCATTAACATAGCAATATGTGTGTCGTGACCACAGGCATGCATGACCGGTACGGTGTTGCCATTAAATTCGCCGGTTTGCAGGGATTTATAGGGTAAATCATTTTTTCCAATACGGGTAAGCCGTCTATATCCGCCCGTAAAGCGACCACCGGACCGGGCTTGCCACTGTCGAGCACAGCGACCACCCCAGTTTTCGCTACGCCGGTCTGCACCTGCAAACCTAAACCCTGAAGATACTCAGCAATATAAGCGGCAGTCTTAAATTCCCGGTTAGACAGCTCGGGATGCTCATGAAAATGATGTCGCCATGCAATGACCTAGGCCTCAAGTTTGTCGGCTTGGTCACTCACGGGATCACCGTGGACAAATGGGGGAAGCAGTAATAAGGCAAGTAGTAAAATTTTCATGTTTTAACTTGTTGTAAGGGTTTGGTGCTACGTTAGCAGGTTTTCAGACAATAAAAAATCCGCTGTCCGTTTCCGGATAGCGGATTTTTTAAAAATAAGGACTTTTAGCTTTTTTGCCTGCGCATGGCGGTGAAAAATTCGTCGTTAGTTTTGGTCATCGACAATTTATCAATCAAAAATTCCATAGCGTCAATCTCAGACATCTCGTGCACAATTTTGCGTAAGATCCACATTTTCTGTAGCTCGTCTTGAGTGGTCAACAACTCTTCACGGCGAGTACCAGAACGATTGTAATCAATGGCCGGGAATACCCGCTTTTCGGCGATTTTACGGTTAAGGTGTAATTCCATATTACCCGTACCTTTAAACTCTTCGTAGATCACTTCGTCCATCTTAGATCCAGTATCAATCAGTGCGGTAGCGATAATCGTTAAGCTGCCGCCTTCTTCAATATTTCGTGCGGCACCAAAAAAACGCTTAGGCTTATGCAATGCGTTAGCATCTACACCACCGGTTAACACTTTGCCGGAGGAAGGAATAACCGTATTGTAGGCGCGAGCTAAACGGGTTATCGAATCCAACAGAATAACCACGTCTTTTTTATGTTCAACTAAACGCTTGGCTTTTTCAATTACCATTTCGGCAACTTGCACGTGACGGCTGGCGGGTTCATCAAAGGTAGAAGCAATCACTTCCCCCCGCACCAGACGTTGCATATCAGTAACTTCTTCCGGACGTTCGTCAATTAACAAAACCATCAATAAACATTCAGGATGATTGGCGGCAATCGACTGAGCAATGTTTTGCAATAATAAGGTTTTACCTGCCTTGGGCGGCGCGACTATCAAACCTCGTTGACCACGGCCAATAGGCGAAGCCAAGTCTAATACCCGGGCGGTGATATCTTCGGTACTGCCATTGCCCCGCTCCATCACCAAACGTTCATTGGCATGCAAGGGAGTCAGGTTTTCAAACAGAATTTTATTACGAGCGTTTTCTGGACGGTCGAAATTGACTTCGTTGATTTTCAATAAGGCAAAATAACGTTCGCCATCTTTTGGCGGGCGAATTTTACCTGAAATCGTATCACCGGTGCGCAGGTTAAAACGTCTGATTTGACTTGGTGACACATATATATCGTCTGGCCCGGCCAAGTATGATGAATCATTGGAACGTAAAAATCCAAAGCCATCCTGGAGAATTTCTAGTACGCCATCGCCAAAAATATCTTCGCCACTTTTTGCGTGGGATTTAAGGATGGAAAAAATAATGTCTTGTTTACGAGCACGAGCCATGTTTTCTAGCTTCATTTCTTCGGCTAGACTAACAAGCTCGCTAATTGGTTTATTCTTGAGTTCGGTAAGATTCATATTGGTGGGTCTTTATGCTTGACGATTTGCCGTTATGGCAAAAACTGATTGAATAGTTCAAAGGTATTTACTTTTTACATCTCGATTGGAGCGAAAAATACAGGTCTGTTCAGGTGTGAACAGGATAAAATTTAGCATCAAAAAGCCGTGTCGTCTAGTCTTTGTTAACAATAGCAGAAAATTTAGCCCAGTAAGAAAAACAAAACCCGAGTATTCGGCGGGTTTTAATCAAAATATCTTTTAGATGTTTTCGTTTAAAAACTCTTCTAGTTGAGTTTTTGATAGGGCGCCTACTTTAGTCGCCGCTACGTTGCCGTCTTTAAATAGCAGTAAGGTAGGGATGCCACGAATGCCGTACTTGGGTGGCGTTTCGTTATTTTCATCGACATTCAGCTTGCCAACTGTTAGTTTGCCCGCGAAATCGTCAGCAATTTCATGCAATATTGGCGCAATCATCTTACATGGGCCACACCATTCCGCCCAAAAATCCACTAATACAGGACCTGCAGCATTGATAACATCGGCCTCGAAACTATCATCAGATAATTGGATAATTTTGTCGCTCATTTTTTTCTCCGTAATTTTTTCTCTCGCTGATATTATACAGCGCAGTCGTAATCGTTATATAGAAACTGTTTTTTAATGCAAGCACTGATAAGCTATAAGCTATGCAAACTACACATTTAACTGAAACACATTTTTCCGATTTGCCCATTCATGAGCAAATCCTCAAAGCGTTAGCCGAAGCTAGCTTCAGCCACTGCACGCCTATTCAAGCCCTCAGCATTCCTCCTCTATTGAAAGGTAATGATGTCGCTGGACAGGCACAGACTGGAACCGGTAAAACCATTGCATTTTTGGTTGCAACCTTTCATTACCTGTTAACGCATCCCCAGCCAGGTAAAAAACAACCTCGAGCCATTATTATGGCGCCAACCAGAGAGCTGGCAGTACAGATCTTCAATGACGCTGAACTGCTTAGCAAGCATACTGGTTTGTCGCTTGGTTTGATTTATGGGGGCGAAGGCTACCAAAGTCAACGGGAAAAATTACAAGGTGGCGTAGATATTATTATCGGCACCACCGGGCGAATAATCGACTATTACAAGCAGGGCATATTCTCCCTTGAAGCCATACAAGTATCGGTATTAGATGAAGCTGACCGTATGTTTGACCTGGGATTTATCAAAGATATTCGTTACTTATTACGTCGTATGCCCAAGCCGACGGAACGCTTAAGCATGCTGTTTTCTGCGACCCTATCTTATCGGGTGCAAGAACTTGCCTATGAGCACATGGATAATCCCACTCATGTGCAAGTAGAGCCGGAACGTAAAACCGCTACCCGGGTCAAAGAAGAATTGTTTTATCCTTCTGACGACGACAAGATTTATTTGTTGTTAACTTTGATAGAGGAAGAGTGGCCAGAAAAAGCGATTGTCTTTGCCAACACCAAGCATAGCTGTGAAAGAACCGCAGATTGGTTGGAAGCGGATGGCCATCGAGTCGGTTTATTGAGTGGTGATGTGCCGCAAAATAAACGTTTGAAAATATTAGAAGATTTCACCAGTGGTGTATTAGACGTACTCGTTGCGACCGACGTAGCCGCAAGGGGTCTACATATTCCCATGGTTAGTCATGTGTTTAATTTCGACTTGCCTGATGATGCAGAAGATTATGTACATCGTATTGGCCGAACAGGCCGGGCTGGTCACAGCGGCAGCTCGATTAGTTTTGCCTGTGAGAAGTACGCGCTCAATCTGCCGGCCATTGAAGAATATATCCAGCATTCTATCGGCGTCAGTGAATATCATTCGCAAGATCTCATCCGTGATGTTACACCACCTAAGCCGCGCTTTAAAAAGCGTATGCAAAATGGCAGGACTCCACAAAAACGCCACTCAGGACCACGACCACGTAGGAGCTAAAGCCTTTTATGAATATTCTCGCACCCGTCCCACATAGTCAGCCAGAACAGCTTTATGCCGCTGTTGATTTAGGGTCAAACAGCTTTCATATGGTAGTTGTTAGGGTGTCGGCCGGCAGTGTGCATATCATCGGCAAGGTTAAACAAAAAGTGAATTTGGCCGCTGGCCTGGACGACAATATGGTGCTGGACGAGCTGAGTCTTGAGCGAGGCTGGAGTTGCCTTGAAACCTTCGCCGAACGCTTACAGGACATTCCTTTAGCTAATATTAAAGTGGTAGGTACTGCCACATTAAGGTTGGCTAAAAATGCGGACGTGTTTATCACCCGTGCCGAGAAAATCCTTAAGCATAAGTTAGATGTCATCAGTGGTGAAGAAGAAGCCCGACAAATTTATCTGGGAGTGGCTTACACGTCAGCAAATCAGGGTAACTCGCTGGTAATCGACATTGGTGGTGCCAGTACGGAAGTGATCATTGGCAATGATATGACACCCATCCACTTAGTTAGCCTCAATATGGGTTGCGTCACCTTCAAAGAACGTTATTTTCCCGATGGTAAATTAACCCAAGCCGCTTTTGAGCAGGCAATCGAAGGCGCAAAATCACTGTTAGTGTCAGTCACTGAGGACTTCGTTTGCTTCGACTGGCAACAATGCTTGGGTGCTTCCGGCACGCCTCAGGCCATAACCGAAATTTTAGTTGCACAGGGGATCAGTGATGCGATCCGCATCGACTATATGCTTAACTTCATGCAGCAATGCATTGATTGTGGCAGCATCGAGGAACTGCAAATTGAGGGTTTAGTTGAAGCTCGCCGGTCAATATTTCCTAGTGGCCTGGCCATCCTCATTGCCCTGTTTGAGCAACTAAAAATTAGCGATATGCAAATATCCGGCGGTGCGCTGCGTGAAGGATTAATTTACGGCATGTTGGATAACATGCAGCAAAACGACAGGCGTTTTCAAACTCTTGAGCAAACCATGTCTCACTTTCATATCGAAGCCCAGCAGGCTAATCGCGTTAAAAACTTAGCGCTAAATTTGTTTAAGCAAGTGCCTGAGCAAATGGCCGTGAGCAAAATAGACGGCGAAGCTATTTTGATTGGCGCCGCCATGTTGCATGAAGTGGGCTTACATATTGAATATAAAAAATATCATGCCCATGGTGCCTACATATTGGCCTATTTTCCCCTAATCGGCTATTCCCAACAACAACGGGAAGGGATCAAAATTTTGGTGTTTAGCCATCGTCAGGACTTCGACCTTCAATTATTCGACAATTTTCACTCGGATGTGCGGGGGATCTTGCTCAATTTATCTCGTATTTTACGTTTGGCCTGTTTACTGTCGATTCGTCGCAAAGACAACTTATTGCCCGACATTAGCCTTAAGTTAGATGGCGACAATTGGCAGCTAACGTTCCCCGAAGGCTGGTTAAAAGCCCACCCCCTAATCGATGCCGAGCTGGCAAACGAGAAATGGCAGCAACATAAGGTAGGCTGGCAGTTAAACTGCACCTAGCCCCTTTGGAATAACTGAAAGTCCTCCCGAATATCTGGATATTATTGTTTAAGCAGTAGCGCCGCTTGCTTAGCAAAGTAGGTCAATATTCCATCGGCACCGGCCCGTTTAAAAGCCAGTAATGATTCCAAGATCACGGCGTCTTCATCCAGCCAGCCATTGGCAAATGCGGCTTTGTGCATGGCGTACTCACCGCTGACTTGATAGGCAAAGGTGGGCACTTTGAATTGGTCTTTACAGCGGCGCACGATGTCTAAATAAGGCATGCCTGGTTTCACCATAACCATGTCCGCACCCTCTTGTATATCCAGGGCAATTTCACGCAGCGCTTCATCAGAATTGGCGGGATCCATCTGATAACTTTTTTTATTGCCACCTTTGATATTACTGGCAGAGCCGACGGCATCGCGAAACGGCCCGTAATAGCTGGATGCATACTTCGCCGAGTAGGCCATGATGCAAGTGTGGGGATGTCCATGATCTTCTAGTGCCTGGCGAATCGCACCTATCCGGCCATCCATCATATCTGAGGGCGCGACAATATCCGCACCTGCTTCGGCGTGGGATAGGGCCTGCTTAACTAAAACTTCTATTGTTTCATCATTTAGCACATAAGCCGTGTCGTCAATCAGACCATCCTGACCGTGTGAAGTAAAAGGGTCGAGGGCAACATCGGTAATAATGGCAATGTCTGGCACGGCCTGTTTAATGGCCCTGACTGCTTTTTGTGCTAAGCCTTGAGGATTAAACGCTTCGCTGGCGCAAAGGGATTTTAATTCTGCTGCAGTGACCGGAAACAAGGCCATGGCAGGAATGCCGAGTTCAACCAGCTGCTGCGCTTCTTTAATCAGCAGATCGATGGACATTCTTTCAATACCCGGCATGGATGGGATTTTTTCTGTCCGGTTGGTGCCTTCTAAGACAAACATCGGATAGATCAGGTCTTTAGAACTCAGCTGGTGCTCAGCCATCATATCACGGGTGAAGCTATTGCGGCGCATACGGCGCATACGGTTTTGAGGAAAGTGCTCAGACATCTAGCTGCTCCTGTTCGCTGTGTGGTGAAGAGATAAATTGTGCAGCCCGGACCCTATTTCGTCCGGCCTTTTTTGCCAGATAAAGTTGTTGGTCGGCAAAAGCCAGCAAAGTATCTTCTGCTTGATGAGGTTCAACAATAGCAGTAGCTATCCCGGCACTAATGCTTAAGTTTATGGTTAGCTTGCCCGTTACAATGGGTTTGTCCTGGATGCGTTGACGCACTCGTTCAATCAAGGAGCGTGCGCCTTCAAGATCAGTACTGGGAAGAATTAGGGCGAACTCTTCTCCACCGTAACGGCAAACGTCGTCGCTGGGCCGTTTAAGGGCATTTTGCAGGGTGTTAGCGACAAACTTAATACATTCGTCCCCCACCAGGTGGCCATATTCGTCATTCACCTTTTTAAAGTGATCAATGTCTACCATCACCACTGATAATTCAGTGTGTTGCCGTCGGCTACGGCGTATTTCTGCGGTGTATTTTTTATCAAAATAGCGCCGATTGCGTATGCCAGTTAGAGCATCCAGAGTGTTTTTTTCTTCTAGTTCACGATTAGTTGCCGAGAGTTCTCGAAGTGCAATCTGTAACTCCAGAGTTCGCTCCTGCACACTATATTCTAATTCTTGCTTGGCACTTTTCTGTAAATCGAGCATTTCATTTTGCGTTTTTCTCGCTTCTTTTTCAATGCTTAAGGCTATCTCCTGGGCACCAAAGTTATCTTGTCTTTGTTGGCTATAACTTAGCGCTAAGACTAAGGCGAGTAATGATGTTTCGATACTTGCCCCTATCATCAATAGGTAGTGGTAAGAGATGTCCAATTTGATCAGACTAAGGTTGTCCAGACTGGCGGCAAAACCGCTGAGGAGCGGGGCTAGCCAGACCAGGGTATAAAATTTTGCCAAGGGTACGCCCTTTGCCCACAGCCATATGCTCACTGAGAAAATTAGCAGGATGAGCAAAATGAAGATAAAAAGGAAGCCTTTGACAAATAGAGCATGGGGCAAAAATAAACCAATCAGCAAACACAACCAAAGCAGACCAGCGCTTGCCTTTAGTACTTTACTCAGCCTGGGGCTATGTGATTTAACGTCGAGCAATAAATCGGTAAAAATAACCGCGAAGAATGTCG
>JAWUXW010000058.1:0-7523 GCA_034111125.1 Paraglaciecola sp. | reverse complement strand
GCTTCAGGATTAGCAGGGTAAAGGGCGTGAATGGGATTTAAACCGATGAAATCGGCTCCCTGAGACGCGGCGTTTTCCAATATATAAGCTAAATCTGAAAAATCCCCCACACCCCAGTTATTTTCACTGCGTAAACAATATAGCTGAACACTCAGCCCCCATAACTTATTTCCATCTAATAAGGTTGGTGGCTGATAACAAGACTTAGGTGCCATGATGAGTCGCATAGTAGCCAGCACATCATCGTCGATAACCAGAGCAAAATCATGATAACCAAGAGGTAATGACAGGGGTAATTCCATCAAATATTCTTGAAACTCCACCTCATCGATATGGACAATATTAATCAACTGGCCATCGATAGGAGTGAGCTTGTGTTCAATCACCTCACCCTGTTCGGTTGTTATCTGACAGATGTATTCGTCGCTTACCAACTCAATTGGCAAACGCAGGGCAATTTGCAGGCTATCGTCACCGCGCAACACCTGTACTGGATTAAGTGGTGAAAGCCACATCTCGTTAACATTTTCATCTAGTTGCTGCTGAAGATTAGTTTCGTCATCAACTCGATAGCCCATCACTTTGAGCAGCTTATTTTTGGTATCAGGGGTGATGGTGGTGGGGCTACCCCATGCATCCGTGTAATGAGACTCTATGCCACGATACTCGACCAAACGGTCAATTAATGATGAAGTCATTAATGTTTCATTCCTATAAATTTTAGCTATATTTTCGACTGGGCATTATCGCGGAAAGTACCGACCATATGAAGTTGAATACGATTGCATAAGATGAAATGTAATTAAATAACAATATAAAGGGAATATTTTGCCTTACTTAGCAATTTAGTTCATAATTTCGTAATATTATTTCACATTAACACAAGTGTAGAGGATTTTGACATGACAATAAAGATCGGCATCAATGGTTTTGGTCGTATAGGACGATTTGTATTTCGCTTAGCTTGTGAGCGCAACGATATTGAAGTAGTGGGCATCAATGACCTGCTTGATGTTGATTACATGGCCTATATGTTGAAATTTGATTCTACCCACGGCAGATTTAACGGCACTGTAGAAGTTAAGGACGGACATCTAATAGTCAACGGCAAAAACGTGCGCGTAACCGCTGAGCGTGATCCGAGCAATCTTGCGTGGAATGATATTGACACAGATGTCGTCGTTGAAGCAACAGGCTTATTCTTGACAGACGAAACTGCCGGCAAACATATCCAGGCTGGCGCAAAAAAAGTGGTGTTATCTGCCCCTTCTAAAGATGACACACCGATGTTTGTTATGGGTGTCAACCACAACAATTATGCCGGTGAAAAGATTGTATCTAACGCATCATGCACAACGAATTGCTTAGCACCACTGGCCAAAGTATTAAACGATAACTTTGGTATTGTGGACGGTTTGATGACCACAGTACACGCAACCACTGCAACGCAAAAAACCGTAGATGGCCCCTCAGCCAAAGACTGGCGTGGTGGTCGTGGCGCATCACAAAATATCATCCCGTCTTCAACAGGCGCAGCAAAAGCCGTAGGCAAAGTTATCCCGGCGTTGAATGGTAAACTAACCGGTATGGCGTTTAGAGTGCCTACGGCTGACGTTTCTGTGGTTGACTTGACGGTTAACCTAGCTAAATCCGCTAGTTACGCAGAAATTTGTGCCACCATGAAGGCCGCCTCTGAGGGTGAGCTTAAAGGCATCATGGGCTACACCGAAGACGCGGTGGTATCCCAGGACTTTATTGGCGATACCCGCACCTCCATTTTTGATGCCACTGCCGGTATTGCTTTAACCGGTACCTTTGTGAAGTTGGTATCCTGGTATGACAATGAAATTGGCTATTCAAGCAAGGTCTTAGATTTAGTGGCTCATATTAGTAAATAATTTCCTATTATTTTGCCCTTATAAAAAAATATGTTAAAAAGGCGACTATTTAGTCGCCTTTTTTTATCGCTTTAAATTAACCTAAGGAAGGTCATGCTGCTATCTAATTCAACCAGCATTTCTAGCAAACAAAATATCCAGGTGTTGGAGGTAGATAACGACCACGCTCGCGCGTCTATTTCATTGTTTGGTGGTCATATTATTAGCTTCACTCCCAAATATGACCAACGGCAGAGGCTATGGTTGAGCGAGCAGGCAATCTTTGATGCGCATCATGCTATTCGTGGCGGTGTGCCTCTTTGCTGGCCCTGGTTTGGTGACCATCAGGCCACAAGAGTGGATCCAAGTGACAAACGTTTTCCCGCCCATGGTTATGTGCGCAAGCAACCATGGCTTATGGTCAACTGTCACGATACCCCCAAAGGCACCGAGATAACCTTACAGCCCAGATCAAGCGAGGGAGAAGGCTTTGATGGCCATGCCCAGCTCAGTCTAATCATTAGAGTTGGGGTACGCTTGTCCATGCAGCTAGTGACTGAAAATCTGGGCGAACAAGGGTTTAGCTTCACCTGCGCCTTGCACAGCTATTTTGCTGTTGAAGATATTCACAACTGCCAACTAAATGGCCTTAGCGGGGATTACAAAGACAAGACCCGGGATTGGCAAATATTACCCACGCCCTCCCCTTACACCTTTAGTGAAGAGACTGACCGCGTGCATTTATCCACGCCAAAACAAGTCACTATCGTCGAGGACAATAGCAGAATTGACATTAGCTCAAACGGCCACGACAGTATGGTGATATGGAATCCCTGGGCGCAAAATTCGGCAGCCATGGGAGATATGCCTGATAAGGGATTTAAACAGATGTTGTGTGTTGAGACTGCAATTACTCAAGGGCGAACTGTTCAGTCTGGAGAGACTCATACCCTGGAACAAATCATTAGATAAATTTATTTCACAGCCGGAGTAGAAACAAAAAGGGAGCCGAAGCTCCCTTTTTTAGTTGGCTATTTAAGCGCTAGGACTAAGAATTACCTTCAGCTTCTGGAGCTGCAGGCTTTTCTAATAAATCTTTAATGCTCAAACGAACGCGGTTTTGACGGTCAATTTCTACAACCTTCACGTCAAGGATCTGACCTTCAGATAAGAAGTCAGAAACCTTGTTAACGCGCTCATGGGCGATTTGAGAAATATGTACCAGACCTTCTTTGCCAGGTAAAATTTCAACAAAGGCACCAAAATCAACGATACGAGTTACTTTACCTGAGTAAGTTTTACCCGCTTCAACGTCGGCAGTGACTTGCTCGATTTTGCTGATTGCAATATCAGCTTTAGCACGCTCTGTGGCAAAAATCTTGATTGTGCCATCGTCTTCAATTTCGATGTTGGTATCAGACGCTTCAGTAATAGCACGGATCATCGCGCCGCCTTTACCGATAACATCACGGATTTTGTCCTGATCGACTTTCAAGGTGTAGATGCGTGGAGCAAATTCTGACATTTCGTCTCTGTGACCAGAGATAGCCTGATCCATCACGCCAAGAATATGTATGCGAGCTTCTTTAGCCTGCTTAAGAGCGACTTGCATGATTTCTTGCGTGATACCTTCAATCTTGATATCCATCTGTAAAGCAGTAATACCACCAGTAGTTCCGGCTACTTTAAAGTCCATGTCACCAAGGTGATCTTCGTCACCCAGGATGTCAGAAAGAACTACGAAGTTTTCGTCATTCTTCACTAAGCCCATGGCGATACCGGCAACAGAAGCCTTGATTGGAACACCTGCATCCATCAATGCTAATGAAGTACCACAAACAGACGCCATTGAAGACGAACCATTTGATTCAGTGATTTCAGAAACCACACGTACAACATATGGGAATTCTTTTTCAGACGGCATAACCGCTTGAATACCACGTTTGGCCAAACGACCATGGCCGATTTCGCGACGTTTAGGAGAACCAACAAAACCGGTTTCGCCTACACAGTACGGAGGAAAGTTATAATGCAACATGAAGCGGTTATCAGTCTTACCAGTAAGACCGTCAATCATCTGAGCATCACGTTCTGTACCTAAGGTAGCAGCTACTATTGCTTGAGTTTCACCACGAGTGAACAAGGCAGAACCGTGTGCACGAGGTAACAAGCCAGTAGACATGCTAAGGCCTCTGATCATAGCCGGGTCACGACCATCGATACGAGGCTCACCAGCAAGAATGCGTGAACGCACAACATCGCTTTCCAGCTCATGTAACATTTCAGATACTTCTTTAGCATTCTGAGTTTCGTCAGCAGCAGTAATAGTTGCAACTGTAGAACTAGTTAAAGCAACAATTGCGTCTTTACGCTCCATCTTGTCAGAAACTTGATAAGCCTCTGTCATTCCGGTTTCAGCTAATTCTTTAACCATAGCTTTCAATGCAGTATTTTCAGGCTCTGCCTGCCAATTCCATGACGGCGTCGCCACTTCAGTAGCGAATTCGCTGATTGCATCAATTACCGTTTGCATTTGCTCATGGCCGTACATAACCGCACCAAGCATGACTTCTTCAGAAAGCACTTCGGCTTCTGATTCAACCATTAATACTGCACTTTTTGTGCCAGCAACAATCAAATCAAGCTGGCTGGTTTCAAGCTCAGAAACACGAGTATTCAATAAATACTGACCTTCAGTATAACCAACACGTGCTGCGCCAATGGGGCCATTAAATGGCATACCCGAGATGGCTAGAGCAGCAGAAGTACCGATCAAAGCAATGATGTCAGTAGGAATTTCAGGGTTAGCTGAAACTACAGTAATTATAATTTGCACTTCATTCATAAACCCATTTGGGAATAATGGACGAATTGGACGGTCAATAAGGCGCGAAGTAAGGGTTTCGCTTTCTGCGGGACGGCCTTCACGTTTGAAGAAACCACCTGGGATTTTACCTGCAGCGTAAGTTTTTTCTTGATAATTAACCGTAAGTGGGAAGAAATCTTGTCCCGGCTTAGTATCTTTTTTACCAACTACTGATACCAATACACAAGTATCATCCATGCTAGCCATAACGGCTGCAGTGGCTTGACGAGCGATTACGCCCGTTTCTAAAGTGACAGTATGCTGACCATACTGAAATGTTTTAGTAATAGGAGTCATTTTTTTCCTTTAATTTAGCTTTACTTTTCTATATCGCTTTCAAATTGCGGCGCATAGTATAGCGGCTAGATAGCGGCAATAACAGGGTTGTGGCCGATAAAAGTGCAAATTCGTTTGGCAAAGCTATCCGCCCTGGATATGCATGATTATCAAGGCATCGTCTGCTGCATCTATTTCCAAGTGATCGTTGCCTGTATTGTTTATCATAACCCTCTGGGTGAGCTTGCTTTTTGAGGTGTATAGGAGGCGGTTGGCGGAGTCACCAGTCAGTTACAAGGGGCGCTAAAGAGCATGCGCTTGGTCCACCGGAATCCATTTCGGACTTCAAACAACATCCATGTGGATTGCCCTAATAGTTATCAACTTTTCCGGGGAACGTATAAAAGTGAAGAAAGCAGCGACTGCGCCGCCACAGAGGCATAGTCCATCATTAGATAACGTTATATTAAACACTTATTCGTTTAGGTATTAACATCTGTGCAAACACTCAGTAATATTGGTGAAAACTTATTATTTTTGCGAAATTGACGGATAAATCCTATGTCAGAAATTAAACTCAGTTGTGCGTGTGGAAACGTACAAGGTATTGCTGCCAATGTAAGTGCTAAGTCTGGCACTCGAATTCATTGCTGTTGCGCTGATTGTCAGCGGTTCGCCACCTACCTGGAAAAACAAGAGCAAGTGCTTGACCAATATGGTGCCACTGATATTTTTCAAATCCCCATGGCACATTTGACCATTACCCAAGGACATGAGCACATAGCCTGCCTACGATTAAGTCACAAGGGGCTATATCGTTGGTATACGAAGTGTTGCAATACGCCCATTGGCAATACCCTCAACGCCAATCTGCCTTTTATTGGCATCATTCATAACTTTATCGATGACCACACAAACTTGGATCAAGAATTGGGAGAGTCCCGAGGCTATATTCATTGCCAATCAGCCCGGACAGCGGTGCCAAAAGCACAGCAAGCATCCATGTTCAAAACCTCACTGAGGGTGTTGACCAAGATAATCACCTGGAAAATAAAAGGCTTAAATAAGCCATCGGCGTTTTTTGATGATGAAGGAAGAACCATTGTTAAGGCGAAATTATTGAAACAGCAGTCAGAGCAAGGATGAGACACTTGCAATGAAAGTGTTAGCGGTCTGAAGTTTTATTGCCTGTTCCGTGATTCATGAGAAAAAACATGCAAATATTTATCAAGTCGTTTTAACATTCTCCCAGTGACAAGCAGCCCAATCCATATATATGTCGACTACCCTACCAAATATAAATATCCCGGGGAGCGCAGAAACGAGCACAAGCCAGTGGCTTCACCGTCAAAACATGTGATCCCCACACCACTGTTCCCAGCCAGCAGTCCACTGCAATTTGGGGTACTTCAAACAACCTACTAACTGAACTCAATTACAGCGCTTAAGCCGCAAATAAACTCAATGAAAAAGCTGGCTCAAAGTATCACCACAAAGTTTACTCTGGCCTCACAAATACAACTGATTTTACATACAGCAGCAACGAAACTTCCGGTAAACAGCAAGATCCAGGAACTGTTCCGTGTTTCAACAATTTGAAAATTAGATCTTGAGAAATAAATTAGCCTGTACAGGCAGTTAGTGGTTGTGTTAAGAATGATGCATGATGAAAGTCGGCAAAGTCCCGTGTTTAAACACGGAATTGTTCCGGATATTAATATTGTTACATGTCCTATCGGAACAACTCGCTGTGACTTCCGATACGAGCTAATTTCAAAATGCCACTTTCTGATTTGTAAATTAAAACCAAATCCGGCTTCACGTGACAATCTCGATAACTCTGCCAATTACCAGAAAGCGCATGGTCCACATATTTTTCTGGCAGTTCTTTTCCAAGCTGTAACTCCTTAATGATATGACCAACTTCTATCACATCAGGAATGGGTAGCTTAGCAATTTTTTTGAAGTCTTTTTTAAATTGGGTTGAGTATTCGAGAGCAAGCATTATTCAATATTACCGATATCCAAATCATTAAAAAGCTGCTCTACATCATTAGCTTTGTTTGCACGTCCGGATTCTAACTCTTCGATTGCGGCAGCAGTCAAAGCGCTTGGGGTTTTAGCCTTAAGCTCAAATGGTATACCTCCATGATTTATCACCGCCTTAGCAAATAGCTTTAAGGCCTGGGAGGTGCTTAAGCCTAAACCTTCGCAGACATTAGTAAACGCTAACTTGGTGTCGTGGTCTATACGTGTGCTTAACATTTCAGTTTTCATTGTGCATCCTAAACGCTACGTTTGTAATACATTGTTACACATAGTATAACCATCAACATGTAACAAAGCAATCTACCGGACCTCCACTCAGCAATTCTCACTTTAAGTAATTTCGAGGCCTAAACGGCAGGCTCGTTCACAATAAGACGCCCTATAGTCACGTTTTCACACTTATGCCTTTTATGTTGCCCACAACAAGCTCTACACATTGAAGTGCATTTTTCCTC
>JAWUXW010000057.1:0-24816 GCA_034111125.1 Paraglaciecola sp. | reverse complement strand
CCTCTTACGTCACGCTCGGAGTAGTTACCAAACATATAGAATTCTTTGTCATTACCCAAATCTAAGCCAATGTTACCAAAAAGAGTAATATCGTCATTGATTTCAGGTGAGCCCCAAATTTGCGCAGGATCCGCAACATTTAGACCGGCAGCAGCAAAGGCTGTGGCATCAGACCGCTGTACACTGCGACTGGTCGCGTCAGCGTTTTTATACTGGAAACTTAAGTTGACAAAACCATCTTTTGTTAGGGGCATACCAATGTTACCGGAAACTTCGGTACTGGCGCCATCTCCTTCATAAAATTCGCCGTGGCGCACGACTAGCGAGCCGCCATCCGAGTCATCTTTCAAGACGAAATTCATTACACCGGCGATAGCATCAGAGCCATATTGGGCCGCCGCACCGTCACGTAATACTTCTACCTGCTTTAGGGCAATGCTGGGGATAACAGAAATATCCGGTCCCTGTGCTCCATCATTTATACCGCCACCTAGAAAAGCGATGACCGAAGCGCGATGTCTTCTTTTACCATTCACTAATATTAAGGTGCTATCAGATGGTAGACCACGCAAGTTAGCTGGGCGAACTAAAGACGCCGCATCACTAATGGGGTTGGTATGCACGTTAAGCGAAGGCACCGTGCCTTTAAGAATTTCCAACATATCAGTGTTACCAGATTTGGATAATTCCTTTGCACTAATGATGTCAATCGGTACCGGCGAATCTGCAATGGAACGAGGCGCGGCGCGACTACCAACTACGGCAATTTTTTCAATAACGGCAGAATCGTCTGCGGATTCTTGGGCCATAACGGGCGAGATACTGGCAACCGCTGCTGCGGCTGACGCTGCAAAAATTAATCGCATGCTTTTGGATAGTTTATTTACTGGTGTGTTCATTTAATTCTCACGTTTTTATTATAAATTACTTGAGATGTTCAACTACATCTCTACTAAAAGTAATAAGGCTTAGTTATCGGGTCTAGGTGCCCAATTAACTCATACCTAACTACATCGCTACCATGAATAAATTTGGGCGACGGGTTTTATAACCTTATTTGCAGTAATAAACAAACCGGAAAACAATGCAAAATACGTTTAAAACAAAAGCTTGCAACTAAAAAAAACTGAAATAGAGAGCATTAAGTGAATTTACAGCTGTTTAAATCCTATTGGCACTAAATATCAGCACAAAGCACTTTGTTATAAATATGTGAAATTTTAGAATAAAGTAAGGGGTTTCCCACTTGAAATTAGACTTTAGTCGAATGGAAATTTTGAAATATTCAGGAGCAGCAATTTGAGCTAAGTACTGACTTTAAGGCACACAGAATGTTATTGCTTGAATATTGTCACAACTAAAAATAGAAAAATGAGCAACTTAATATCAAGCGGGTAGCTCCTATCAAAATACTCAACATTGTAAATTGTGTGTTGGGAAATGTCTTTTTACGACTTTACATCACCGAAGGTGATGTAAAGGTAAGGGGGATCAAAGTCTAAGTATGTAGTTACAAGATGCCTAGCCTAAACAGCCACTAATTAAGTGAATCTAATCAAAATTTTAACTTTGTTTATCGGATGAAAATATCTACTTCACTGAATAATGTACTGTCAGGGAGGGGTTAAGCTCCCGAGCTCAAGGGAATGAGCAGCAGTTCTGGGTGAAATAATTACCAAGCTATACAAGGGCTGCGGGAAGGTATGAAAAATACTTTTCGCACTGTTTTAACTATTTCTCACAAAAGCTTAAAAGAACTGAACTTTTCGTTTTTTCCATGATTAGATCAAAAAAATAACCACTGAAAACGTTGGCAAGCGCTTGGTTTCACACATAAAATTTAAAACATCTAAACTTTAATGCCCTCATCAGCTCATTGTCTGAGTGTTTCATCGCTACCCGTGATAAACGCCAACAAAGTAAATGTGTGTTTAGCCAACACGATGTGTTGATGAGCAAATATTTAGGTGGATTAATGGTATAAGCCAAAAAATCGGCTAATAGCTTAGGGTAGAATCCAAGCAAAAGGAATTAGCCTTTAGTATTTGGCCTCAGTGCTGAAAATGGGAAAATATTTACTTACCTTGCCCACGAGTCGCTCCTGCTGTTGCCATATTGAAAGTAGTAACAGGCCTGCATGCACTTAACCAAGGGCATCGTGAGGTGATATTCATTGGCATCGACGAAAGTGTGAAACAAAATAAGATTCGATTTTAATCGTTCAAAAATGAGTAGGCACAAGGCAGGCCTGCACTATTTGTTAAATCCACCCAGAATCAATGTAAGCAAGTGCTTACTTGGTAAAATTCGTGCCAAAATTAAAGCCCTAATTAAATTAAATTCATCCACTTTAAGCTTTTTACTCCCTATCCCACGCCACCTCTGACTTATACTTTTTAGCTTATTATTTATTGGGTTTGCAGCCTAAAAAAGTTTAAACCTTACCCTTTCCCCCATGACAATTTATGTGTAGAGTACCTCACAGTTTTGGTTTAAGGCTGACTTCCGTGAAGCTTTTATCCACAGACGATAATAATAAAAACAGCGCCGTCTTCATTTGTCTTATATGTTACACAACGTACTACTTGTAAGGCTTTCAGAAACTTTCCCATTAAAATGGTTAAGGTCCTTTAGTTGTGCGCGGTTGTTTTTTTCAACAGAGTTATCCACAAATTTGCCAAGCGAACACGTAGCTGAATCAATTTCTGTGTGGCATGCTTTATCCGTTTCCATCTCCTTTAGAATTAGAATATTACTATGACCGATCTTTCAGCAGTGAATACTATCAATACACATGGCAGCCCATTTATCTTGGTTGATGGTTCTTCTTACCTTTTTCGGGCTTATCACGTGCCCTATTTACAAGCGTTATCAACATCATCAGGACAGCCGACCGGCGCAATTACCGGTGTGCTCAATATGATAAAGAGTCTGCAAAAAGATTACCCAAACGGCAACGTGATAGTTGTGTTTGACGCAAAAGGCAAAACCTTTCGCAATGACCTTTATCCTGAATACAAATCTACTCGGCCGCCTATGCCAGACGAACTTCGCAGTCAAATAAAACCCCTTCATCAAATAATTGCAGCGATGGGTTTACCTTTGTTAGTTATCAAGGGTGTTGAAGCGGACGATGTGATTGGAACGTTGGCAAATCAGGCCTCTGGCCTTGGCATGGAAACGCTCATTTCTACTGGTGATAAAGATATGGCGCAATTGGTGACACCCCATGTGCGCCTCATCAACACCATGACTAATTTGGAAATGGACGAAGCTGGGGTCATGGAGAAGTTTGGCGTACGCCCAGATCAAATAATAGACTATTTGGCCTTGATGGGAGACAAGGTAGATAACATCCCCGGGGTGAATAAGTGTGGCCCCAAAACTGCTGCAAAGTGGCTAAGTGAACACGGTACTCTCGACGCCGTTATTGCCAATGCCGATTCAGTCAAAGGAAAAGTCGGTGAATACTTGCGTGAAGCAATAGAATATTTACCGCTCTCATACGAACTTGCGACCATTAAATTGGATGTTGAACTGGCCCAGACTGCGGATACCTTGGCAGCCACAGCACCCAATACTGAAAAACTAATTCAACTTGCTACAGAATATGAATTAAAACGATTGTTGGCTGAAGCGCAGAAAGACCGGCCGGACGAGGCTGCTGACGAATCGCCTGAGTCTATGGTTTCCCCGGTGATTGATATTCCAAAGCTTAGTCGTGAAAACTATCACACTATTCTTAGTCAGCAGGATTTTGAGCTTTGGCTGGAAAAGCTTAAACATGCGGAGTTGTTTGCATTTGATACGGAAACAACCAGCGTAAATTATATGCAAGCAGAGCTGGTTGGCGTGTCCTTTGCGATTAAGGAAGGAGAGTCGGCTTACTTGCCCCTTGCTCATGATTACCCCGACGCACCGGAGCAGCTCAACCGTGAGGAAGTGCTGGCTCTATTAAAGCCCATATTAGAAGATCCCAAGGTCACAAAGGTAGGTCAGCATCTTAAATATGACAAAAATGTGCTGGCAAACTACGACATTGATTTGCAAGGCATTACCTTTGATACCATGCTTGAGTCTTACGTATTAAACAGCGTTGCTGGTCGCCATAATATGGACAGTCTGGCGCAGCTTTACTTGGGTCATACCACTATTCACTTTGAAGATATTGCGGGCAAGGGAGCCAAACAACTTACCTTCAACCAAATTCCCCTTGAGCAAGCCTCGCCCTATGCAGCAGAGGATGCGGACATTACCCTGCGTCTGCACAACCATTTATGGGAAAAACTAAATCAGAAATCTAGACTTCCAGGAATCCTGCAAGAAATAGAAATACCTCTGATCTCAGTGCTAGCCAAAATGGAACAATTTGGCGTGCTGATCGACAGCCAGCAACTGTCCCAACAAAGCCAGGATTTGGCATTACGCATCATGCAATTGGAAAAAGAAGTCTATGAGCTGGCTGGTAAGGAATTCAACTTAGGTTCTCCCAAGCAGTTGCAGGAAATTTTGTTTGAGCAGATGGGCTTGCCGGTATTAAAAAAGACGCCCAAAGGAGTCCCCTCCACGTCAGAAGAAGTATTGCAGGAATTAGCGCTAAATTATCAACTGCCAAAATTACTAATTGAATATCGCGGTTTAAGTAAGCTAAAAAATACCTATACCGACAAATTACCTAAAATGATCAATGCCAGAACAGGCAGAGTTCATACCTCCTATCACCAGGCTGTAGCAGCAACGGGCCGTTTGTCTTCAACCGATCCTAATTTGCAAAACATTCCAATCCGCACGGCTGAAGGACGCCGGGTCAGGCAGGCATTTATAGCCCGGCCAGGCTACAAAATAGTCGCGGCTGATTATTCACAAATCGAATTGCGCATCATGGCGCATTTATCGGGAGACAAGGGTCTACTGACCGCGTTTAAGCAAGGCAAAGACGTTCACACAGCCACCGCCGCTGAAGTATTTGATGTTGCCCTAAAAAATGTCACCACGGACCAGCGACGCAGTGCCAAGGCGATTAATTTCGGGCTAATTTACGGTATGTCTGCCTTTGGTTTATCAAAACAGCTAAATATTTCCAGGCATGATGCACAAAAATATATGGATCTGTATTTCGAACGTTATCCGGATGTGCTGACGTACATGGAAAAGACTCGAGTTGAAGCTAAAGACCGGGGTTACGTCTCAACCGTATTTGGCAGGCGTCTGTATCTTCCGGATATCAATGCCAGTAATGGCGCAAGACGCAAAGGTGCTGAACGTGCAGCGATCAATGCTCCTATGCAGGGCACAGCAGCGGATATAATTAAGAAGGCGATGCTGGCGGTAGATAAGTGGATAGATTCTATCCCCGAAGACGAGGTTAGAATGATCATGCAAGTACATGATGAACTGGTTTTTGAAATAAAAGAACATAGTATTGGAGGCTATCGAAGAAACATTATTGAAATAATGGAGCAGGCGGTGAAGCTCGACGTGCCTTTAGTGGTGGAGGCGGGCACGGGAGAAAACTGGGATGAAGCTCATTAATTGCAGCCACTAAAATTGAAATAAAAGCTCTTTTATGTACTAAAATTACATAATAAGCTTGGCTTTTAGATGATTCTTTATTAGTATTCTCTGGGTAGGGTACAGAGGTAAGAATTTTTAAACCTTTGCTTTGACCCCGGTAATTGCCGGGGTTTTTTTATGCCTGAACGCGTATTTTTGCTAATTTATTATTTACTAGTGAACTTTTTCATCTAGCCAGGCTCTTATTTACAGCGTGTGTGTTCTCTAGTATTTCAGCCCCCTCTTATGATGGGGCTTTTTTTTGTTTGGCGTTTAGTGGTGCGGGGTATTGAATAGCTGAATTGAAAATAAATAATGAAAAAAAGAATTTATTTTGAACTTTGTCCGAATGTCTTACTCTGAATTTACGGTTTTTATGTGTTTTCTCTAAGTTTTTTGCCCCTCTAGCATGCTAGAGGGGCTTTTTTATGCTTCTGTTTGTAATTCCTTGGGGTCAGGCAGCTGATATCCGAACCAGCTATCCAATACACTTTGTAAATTATCCAGACCTAATCCGTTGAGAGAAGAAAACACATCGACGGTCACATCACCACAAAATGCCATGGCCGCTTCTCTTGCCATTAATAGCTGATTTTTCCTTTTTCCTGACTTAAATTTGTCAGCTTTGGTCAATAAAGCCAAAACCGGTAAATCTGCCGACACCGCCCAGTGTATAAGCTCTTGATCTAGATCTTTAAAAGGGTGACGAATATCCATCAGTACAATTATACCCTTTAGGCTATTGCGCTTTTGCAAATATTCGCCCAGTGACTTCTGCCATTTGAGTTTAATTGCCATCGGCACTTTGGCATATCCGTATCCGGGTAAATCAATCAGGCGACGCTCCTCATCCAGTTTAAACACATTGATCAACTGTGTTCGCCCTGGGGTCTTGCTGGTTCTAGCCAGGCTATTTTGTCGTGTCAGACGATTTAATGCGCTGGACTTACCCGCATTCGAACGACCTGCAAAAGCGACTTCAATACCTTCATCTGGACACAGATGAGTAATGTCAGGGGCGCTAATGCTAAATCTGGCTTGATTATAATGGCTCACTGCTTCTCCGGAACGACTTATTTAAAGGCTACTAATCAATACATTTTCGCCATTATAACAGGTAATTGCAGCGTAAATGACTAGGGACTAAAGGATAAAAACAAACTTATATTCTGGAAAATATTTTACTGACGCCGTAAATGTGTAAAATACCTCAATTAATAATTCGATAATAGTCAGCTAATCAAAAGCTTAATGAGAAGAAATATGAAAAATATAGGTATGTTAGTCTGTTTATGTTTGGGCTTATCTGCCAGTGCAATGGCCATGGGCGATGCTGAAGCGGGTAAAAACAAGTCAGTTGCTTGTGGTGCTTGTCATGGTGCGGATGGCAACAGTGCCATAGATATGAACCCTAAACTAGCTGGTCAACACCAAGCTTATATTGTTAAACAGCTTAAAGAATTTAAATTGGCCTCACAAACTGGCGGTGCTGAAGGTCGTAACAACGCAGTTATGAACGGTATGTCGGCCGGACTTTCTGAGCAAGACATGCTAGATATTGCCGCATACTATTCAAGCCAGGAAGCTACAGCTGGCGAAACGCCTGAAGATGTCGTGGAAGCTGGCAGTAAGCTATACTTAGGTGGTGACTTGGAAAGAGGGATCACAGCTTGTATCGCTTGCCACGGGCCTCGAGGCGATGGAAGCAGCTTGTCGGGCTTCCCCGATATTAGCGGTCAACACGCCCTCTATGCCAAAACACAGCTAGAAGCGTTTAGATCAGGGCAACGAGCCAACTCTCTAAATGGCATGATGGCTGACATTGCTAAACGTCTTACAGACAAGGATATTGAAATACTAGCCGCCTATTTGGCTGGACTACATTAATATCATTTAGTTTGCACCCGGGTAACACGGATATATAAATGGGCGGCTTGTTAGTCGCCTTTTTATTTGCCTGAACCAGCCCCTTAAACAAAGTTCAATTATTTATTACGTTCAATTGTAAATAAGTTGTAAATATATATTAATCCTGTATTTTTTCGTTCAAATAAAAACAACAGAGAAGCGCAGGTTAGTTTGCTTGCACATGGAAGAATCTAGTACAGATTGAATGTTCAATTAGTACTAACTTAATAAAGCTTTCCTAGGAAAAGCAGGGATGACTACTAAAGTGTTAGGATGACCAAAAAAAATAAAATAATCTTCGATAAAAATATAAACAAGTGAAGATATTATGGAAACGAGAACAGTTTAGGATGAGCAAAAATTGAGAGCAGTGTCAGCTGACACTCTTATTTACTAAAGGCGATAACCTTGTTATTGCCTTTTTTCTTGCCTAAAATTTAATTCACCGAACCATTTTTACTGTAGAATCGCGCCAATTATATTGGAGCAGACTCATGCCTAGACAAAAAAAATCCCGGAAAATCGGCCAAATCGGTACCCCAAGTGCACCTAAAGCTAAGCGGGTAAGCAAAGTATCAGATAGAAAAACCAAGAAAACCTTGGGCAAGCCCGCGGGTAGTCGCAATAACCAAGATCAGTCAAAGGACAACCAGCTTGGCTCACGGCAACGTAAAGATCCCCGATTTGGCAGTAAAAAGCCAGTACCACTCATTGTTAGTGAAAAACCCGCTGCTGCAGCGCCAAATAAAGTAAA
Organism: Paraglaciecola sp.; assembly: GCA_034111125.1. Classification (GTDB taxonomy): domain Bacteria; phylum Pseudomonadota; class Gammaproteobacteria; order Enterobacterales; family Alteromonadaceae; genus Paraglaciecola. The sequence continues at coordinate 16,601 of JAWUXW010000057.1, read as the reverse complement.
ACATTTCTCCCCCACTCAAGAGCTAAATAGCATCGAACAGGATGAACGCTTGATGAGTTTATTGGAAAAATCAGATGCGGGTGCGCAGTTGAACAGAGAAGATAAGCAATATGCGGATAGCAAAATGGCTCGTCACAAAGAGTTGTGTGATCTGCTAGGTATTATCGATGAACCACAAGAAAGGGAAGAACAGCAGCCGGAGCAAGATCTTTATACCCAGTTCGAGTCTATCAACATAGACCAATTTAGAGAGCAATAGATATTGGATATCAAACTGATCATCACCCTGCTCATTGCCTTAGCCATTATAGGTGGCCTGGCGTTTTACGCTGGGCGTTTGCTATTTAGACTCAGGAAGCAAGAACAGCAGCGCCTGGATAACATACAACAAAGGATCGCGCGCATAACACAGAGCATTCAGACAATTTCCATGGCTGTCGAACAGCAGCAATGTAATTTATCAGAAGGCTGTATCAGGCTATGCAATCTACTGGCCGGCTTACCTATTGCAAATCCGCCCAATTATGCCGAACTTTACCCCTCAGTGCATGAGCTCCACAACAAAGTAGCAAATCTACCTACCCACGATGCTCGCAAATTGCTTACCCCGAGTGAGCGAAGAGGCCAGGATATGCAACGGGAAGAAGATGAAGTGCTACTCGAGAGCAAAATTCTGTTAGAAGTCGGGCACCTTAAACTATTCACTGTTTAATACCAACCACCACAAGTAATTGCGCACTCAGAAAGCACCAGTCGTTTTTGGGTAAGGCGTCGCTGCGCAGCAATGGTGTACCTTGGTTACCGAATCCCCTTTCAAGTAGCGAGAACGCAGCACAAAACCGGCTGGTGCTTTCTCAAAGGGCGAGGTTTAAAGCCGGCTTACTGTGCGTTACATGAATTTGAAAGAGCACCACTATTCCTGCTGCATGCGCCTTGATTAAGCGGCTTTAAATCCCGCTGATTGGGTAATTACTTATGGCGATTGGTATTAGCAGCGTTTTTTATGGAAAACTTAGAATATGAGACATAACTTTTCTTCGCTAAGACCTGGCTACCTTGCTTGCAAGCGCTGTTATAGCAAAAGCAATCTTGTGTATGATCATTGACTAAACCAACGGCTTGCATAAAAGCATAACAAATCGTAGTACCCACAAAGGAAAACCCATGTAACTTTAAGGCCTTGGCCATGCGGTCAGATTCTGCTGTTGAAACTGGCACTTCCTGCATAGATTCCCAACAATTTACTGTGGTTTTTCCCTCAACAAACTGCCAGATAAAATCACTAAAACTTATACCACTTTGCTCAATACTTAAATAGGAACGTGCATTTTTGATGATGGAGTTTATTTTAAGTCGATTGCGTACAATGCCTTTGTTTTGCATTAGGCGCTCTATATCGTCTTCGTTCATCTGGCTAATTTTTGACGGATCAAAATTAAAGAACGCTTTTTCAAAATGGTAAGCCAACTTAAACCAGCCTGCTGACCATCTAAACAGAGCTTTGCAAACAACTCTTGGCTATCAACCACTGCCCGCCCCAATACATGATCATGATATTGTTGGTAAATTTCTTCTTTCCCAACCCATGCACAACGTATTTGTTCCACTTGTTTACCTCTTTCGTTACGGTTTGTGGACCTAGGCGAAAAATATCAGATACAAAGAACGGAAGGCTTAAGCAAAGCCCTTCACATTTTACTTACGCTCAATTATTGATCTTTTTAGTTTGCATTTGTACTTTTATGCTCAAACTAAGTAAGTTAACTACCTCAGGGCTTTGATCTTGCAGGCACCAGCCAGATCAGTAATGGAATTGGTATTACACAAAAGGTATAATCGGCGCCGTTTTTTTTGATTTTAATACTGTGGTAACAAACAAGCGGATGCACATGCAAAAATTTGATAGTAAAACCTTTCAAGGTTTAATTATGGCACTTCAAGACTATTGGGCACGCCAAGGCTGCGTAATCATTCAGCCTTTAGATATGGAAGTTGGCGCCGGTACTTTTCATCCCATGACGTTTTTACGTTCTATCGGTCCTGAGCCAATTAGCAGTGCCTATGTGCAACCTTGTCGTCGACCTACAGATGGACGCTACGGTGAGAATCCAAATCGCCTGCAACATTACTATCAGTTTCAGGTCATGCTAAAGCCCTCACCGGATAATATTCAGGAACTCTACCTTGGCTCGCTTGAGGAACTCGGTTTTGACTTATTGGTAAACGACGTGCGCTTTGTTGAAGATAATTGGGAATCTCCGACACTCGGTGCCTGGGGATTAGGCTGGGAAGTCTGGCTAAATGGCATGGAGGTCACTCAATTCACCTATTTCCAGCAGGTTGGCGGGATCGAATGTTCTCCGGTAACCGGCGAAATAACTTACGGTCTTGAGCGCCTGGCTATGTATATCCAGGGCGTAGATAGTATTTATGATCTGGTCTGGACCGACGGTCCTATGGGCAAAGTCACCTATGGTGATGTGTTTCTGCAAAACGAAATCGAGCAATCTACCTATAATTTTGAACATGCTGACGTTAATACCCTCTTTGCTACCTTCGATCAATGCGAGAAAGAAAGCCAGAAGCTAATCGAGGCCAGTCTGCCCCTACCCGCCTATGAGCAAGTGATGAAAGCCTCCCACGCTTTTAATTTGCTAGATGCCCGCCACGCGATATCGGTAACCGAACGCCAACGCTACATATTGAGAGTGAGGGGTTTATCTAAAGCGTGCGCTGAGACCTATTATCAAGCGCGAGAAGCCCTTGGTTTTCCCATGTGTAGAAAGGAGCAATAGGCTATGCGTACAAATAATTTATTAGTTGAAATTGGTACCGAAGAGTTACCCCCTAAGTCACTGGCGAACTTAGCTAAGGCCTTTGCAGATAATACCCGTACAGAATTGGAAAAAGCAGAGTTTCCCTTTAACGATATCCTTTGGTATGCCACACCAAGGCGCATTGCTATAAAGATAGACGGCTTGGCTGAACAACAGTCAGACAAACTAGTTGAGAAGCGTGGGCCGGCCGTTAGCGCTGCTTTTGACGAGCAAGGCAACCCAACCCGGGCTGCCGAAGGTTGGGCGCGCTCAAATGGCATACAGGCGTCCGAGGCAGAACGATTAGTGACTGACAAAGGAGAGTGGCTACTTTATCGGGCTGAAATCAAGGGGCAGAATATTGCTTCTTTATTGGAATCCATCATTGTTTCGGCCCTAACAAAATTGCCCATCCCTAAACCCATGCGCTGGGGCGCTAATACCACTCAATTTATTCGTCCGGTGCATACGGTTACCATGTTGTATGGAGATGAGGTTATTGCCGCAACTGTATTAGGGGTGAATTCAGCACGTAAGATAATGGGTCATCGATTCCATGGCGAAAAGCACTTCGAATTAAGTCATGCAGATGACTACTTGCCCATGCTAGAAAAGCACTATGTATTAGCCGATTTCGGTCAGCGTAAAAGCAAAATTCGCAGGGAAATTAATTCAGTGTCAAGGGCAGAAAATGCCACAGCAGATGCTAGCGAAGCCTTATTGGATGAAGTCACATCGTTAGTAGAATGGCCAGTAGTACTTACTGCATGCTTTGATGAAAGCTTTTTGGCGGTGCCCAAAGAAGCCCTAATGTATACCATGAAGGACGACCAGAAATATTTCCCTCTGCTGGACAGCAATGGGCAACTGCTCTCTCGTTTCGTATTTGTGAGCAATATTGAAAGCAAAGATCCAAGGCAAGTTATAGAGGGTAATGAAAAGGTTATACGCCCTCGCCTTGCCGATGCGGAGTTTTTCTTTAACACAGATAAAAAACAAAGCCTGGAATCAAGACTAGATAGTCTTAAAACGGTTTTGTTTCAGAAGCAGCTAGGAACCCTTCACGAAAAGTCTTTACGTATTGCAAGTTTAGCTAAAAATATAGCGCAAGGTTTGCAGGTTGATGGAGAGCTCGCCTATCGTGCTGGCTTGTTGTCCAAGACCGATTTAATGACCGACATGGTTATGGAATTCCCCGATGTACAGGGCGTTATGGGCATGCACTATGCTCGCCATGACGGGGAGGCGGAAGAGGTCGCTGTGGCGCAAAACGAGCAATATATGCCGCGATTCTCTGGCGACAAACTACCTGAGTCCCTCATTAGCAGTTCAGTAGCTTTAGCAGATAAGATAGATAGCCTGGTAGGTATTTTCGGTATTGGCCAGATTCCAAAAGGTGACAAAGACCCCTTTGCCCTACGACGGGCGGCCATTGGTGTATTGCGCATTATTGTAGATCTGGAACTACCATTAGATTTAACTGACTTGGTGAACGCATCTGCCAGTTTGTTTGGTGACAAAATCACTTCCAAGGGCCTTGAAGAGTCAGTGGTAGATTTTATCCTGGCTAGGTTTAAAGCATGGTACCAAGAGCAAGGGATTGATATTGATGTCATCCAAGCGGTAGCGGTCAAACGACCGACACGGCCGGCAGACTTTGCCGCGCGGGTTAAGGCTGTTTCGGCCTTTAAACTGTTAGAGTCATCTACTGCGTTGGCGGCAGCGAACAAACGTGTAGCAAATATTCTGGCAAAAAATCCCGTTTCTTCCCAAAGCGATGTCATACAGGATTTACTGATAGAACCCGAGGAAAAGGAATTAGCAGCTAAGTTGTTATCGGTTGATAAAGTGGTACAGCCTTTATTAGCAAGCTCAGACTATAGCGGTGCACTAAACGAACTCGCCACACTGAGGGAGCTGATTGATAAGTTCTTCGACAATGTGATGGTAATGGCTGAGGACGAAGCCACTAAGAACAATCGTCTTGCGCTGTTGTCCAAGCTTAGATCGTTGTTTTTATATAGTGCTGATATTTCATTGTTGAATCAGTAAGTAGTCATTCAATGCAGCGATATTTACTTTTAAGTAAGACAGACAGGCCACATATTTATTAATTGGTAGTATTTAAAATGCGTATATTAAGATTATTGTTTTGTGTAACCAGTATCGGTATTTTATCCGGTTGCGCGTCAAATATTTTGGAGCCCTTTATTAGTTCCAGTAAAGCTTACGATGAATTGTATCTTCGTGGCGTATTTACCTGGTGGGAAGCGGACCCTAAATACAAGCTGCAAAAAGTACAGAAAAACCGTTACGCCACGACAATTAAGTTGATTGCCGATGGCCAACCCTACGACTTTAAATTCTCCGATGCTGATTGGACACCAGGTTTAAATTGTGGCTATCTGGACCAAGACAATGATCAGCTGGTTACCCTCGATCAGTCAGTTAGCTCAGGTTGTGATACCACCGATCAAAACTTTAAATTCATCCCGTCTGAAACAGGCGTATATGAGTTTTCAATAGACTTTTCAGACCCAGCCATACCTACTGTAGTAATTAATAAAGCGAGCGAGTCTAGCTGAATTAGTTATGCGCCACCTCCCTGTGACGCCGTAAGAACTCAATATCAAGCGCTTAGGTCTTCTTACACAGAACTCATCATTTGGCTCAGTCTGCTAGGATAATAAGGCCCATGGCACACCGAGTACTTTTTTATTTATTTGCGAGAATTTTTAGAACTTATTTGAATACTCATAGTAACAATTATGAGACCCACAGCCATAAAACCTAAACATCTAGGTTTGCCACCTTTAGGGCATTTTCTTCGATAAAGGCGCGTCTTGGCTCTACATGGTCACCCATCAGACAAGTAAACAATTGATCCGCACCGATGGCGTCCTCAATCGTGACTTGTAACATACGACGAGATTCTGGGTCCATTGTTGTTTCCCATAACTGACTAGGGTTCATCTCACCTAGACCCTTGTAGCGCTGTATGTATTGGCCACGCTTAGACTCCGCCATTAACCAATCGAGGGCATCTACAAAAGAATCAACGTTCTTCACTTTGTCATTACGTTTTATGTAACCACCTACCTCAATAAGACCATTGATAGATTTATTGAGGTCTTTGAGGCGCTTATATTCATTTGAGTCAATAAACTCTTGATCAAGGCGATATTCAGTATCTATACCATGAAGTCTTATTATCAGTGCTAAATACCAGTTATTTCGCTCAATATTCTTACGTACTGCATAGGAATAAGTTGCACCGTCAATTTCGTCTAATGTCAGCCCCTCAACAAAGTCTTCAGCGAAAGATTCAAGTTTTTGCTGATCTTGCAAATCTGTAACTTCAATCGTATCGCTGTAGATAAATTTATTAAGGATAACGGCAGGCATTAAGCGACTGATACGTGCCACCATTTTCATCGTGCTTTGATATTGGGTTACTAAACTTTCTAGTGCCATGCCACTAATGGCCGGAGCACCTTCATTAACATGCAGTGACGCGCCTTCTAAAGCAATGGCGGTAAGATGTGCAGTTAATGAGTCATCATCCTTAAGGTATTGCTCTTGTTTACCTTTCTTCATTTTATATAAAGGCGGCTGGGCAATATAAATGTAGCCACGCTCAATAATTTCCGGCATTTGACGGAAGAAGAAGGTTAACAATAGTGTCCGTATATGCGAGCCATCCACGTCCGCATCGGTCATGATGATAATCCGATGGTAGCGAAGCTTTTCAGGGTTATATTCATCCCGACCAATACCGCAGCCCAATGCAGTAATCAGCGTGGCCACTTCTTGAGAAGATAGCATCTTATCAAAGCGAGCTTTTTCCACATTCAAGATTTTGCCTTTGAGGGGCAATATAGCTTGGTTTTTTCTGTTACGACCTTGCTTAGCGGAACCGCCAGCAGAGTCACCTTCAACTATATATAGTTCAGAAAGTGCCGGATCTTTTTCCTGACAATCAGCCAGCTTTCCAGGCAATCCAGCCAAGTCTAAGGCGCCTTTACGACGAGTCATATCACGGGCTTTGCGAGCCGCCTCTCTTGCACGGGCAGCATCTATAATTTTGCCAACAATAATTTTGCTTTCTGCTGGATTCTCCAATAAAAACTCTTGCAGCTTCTCTCCCATTACCGTTTCTACTGCAGGCTTTACTTCTGAGGAAACTAGCTTGTCTTTAGTCTGTGAAGAGAACTTCGGATCGGGTATTTTAACTGAAATAATAGCAGTTAGACCTTCACGGGCATCATCACCACTGGCGTTGGTCTTAGCCTTTTTGGCTAGCCCTTCTTTTTCCATGTAGTTATTTAGCGTACGAGTCAAAGCACCTCGAAAACCAGCTAAATGACTGCCACCATCTTTTTGTGGAATATTATTGGTGAAGCAAAATACATTTTCCTGGAAGCTATCATTCCATTGCATAGCAACTTCTACCGATATCCCATCATCTCGATGTGAATCAAAATAGAAAATCTTTTGATGTACAGGAGTCTTATTCTGGTTCAAATATTCAATAAAGGCAGTGATCCCACCTTCATATTCAAAACGATCACTCTTACCATCTCGTTCGTCTTCAAGAATAATACAGATACCAGAGTTCAAAAATGATAATTCTCGTAATTTTTTAGCCAAAATATCATAGTGAAACTCAACACCGGTAAATGTACCTTCGCTAGGCCAAAAACGGATACTAGTGCCCGTTGTTTCTGCTTGGCCCACTTCAGCTAGTGGTTGCTGAGGTACACCGTGCTGGTATTCTTGTTCAAATAACTTACCTTGCCTACGGATGGTAAGTTGCAGCTTTCTGGATAAGGCATTTACTACCGAGACTCCTACGCCGTGCAAGCCACCTGAGACCTTGTAAGAGTTGTCATCAAACTTACCGCCGGCATGTAATACCGTCATAATGACTTCAGCAGCAGAAATACCCTCTTCGTGAATTTCTGTGGGTATACCACGTCCATCATCTTTTACCGAGACTGAGCCGTCGATATGGATCTTCACATTAATACTTGAACAATGTCCTGCCAAGGCTTCATCAATTGAATTATCTACCACTTCAAAGACCATGTGGTGCAGACCTGTACCATCGTCCGTATCACCGATATACATGCCAGGACGTTTCCTAACTGCATCAAGTCCTTTTAGAACTTTAATACTCGATGAATCGTAATTATTCTCTTCTGCCATTTGATTAATTCTCCTCTCTCACCTGGCCATGTTCCACGTGAAACATTTTCTTGTCGTGATATTTATTTATAAATGCGATTTGTTGTTTCTCTATTACCGTTACAAATAGCTGGGCCTCTAAGCCTAGTAATTTGTCGATAAACAGTTCTCTTTTGGCAACGTCTAATTCCGCGCCAATGTCGTCCAAAAGAAAGATACTGGTCTTATTGGTGTATGAATATAAATATTGGGTTTGAGCCAATTGTAAGGCAGCTACAAGCATTCTAAGCTGACCACGAGATAACACTTCATGAGCAAGTACACCATCAAGTTTAATGCGCACATCTGCTTTATGCGGCCCTATACTGGTATAACCCACCCGACGATCTCTATCGCTATTCTTTACTAAAGATTCTTCCAAACTTAAGTCTTTTTCCCAGCCCCTATAGTACGAGATTTCGAAACAAAACTCAGGTAAAAAATGCTTGAGATTAGCCAAAATTAGCGGTTTAAGCTCTATATCCAAAATATTACTTCGGTATTGAGTTAACTGGAGGCCAAGGCTAAGGAATTGCATATTCCAAAACTTACCCTGCTCACAGTTTTCAAGGGCGCCTTTGCGTAATAGGGCGTTCTTATGCTTAATTACTTTTTGATAGCTGTTGGCTTTTTCATAAAACGAATGTTCCACGTGAAACAACAACCAGTCCAAATAGCGTCTTCTTAACTTTGGAGCGCCAAGTAATAAATCAGAGCTCTGAGGAGTGAAGACTTGAACGGGTAATTCACTAACAAGAACGGCGACCTTCATAGAACGTTGACCGTCTACACTAACAGAAAAACTGTCATCAGCACCTCTACTCAAACCAAGCTTTACCTTTTTTTGTTGAGCAAGCGCTTCGCAAAACACGGTAAAATTTTGCTTGTCGTGTTGAATTACATTCTTATGTTTATTGGTTCGAAAAGAACGGGCAAATCCAAGATAATGTATCGCCTCAAGTATCGACGACTTACCACTACCATTTTCACCCACGAGGAAATTAACACTATGGCTTGGATGAAAAGCCACTTCCTCGAGATTACGAAAATTTCGTATCTGGACTAAGTCCAGCTTCATAGTACTAACCTAAGCCACAGTGTCTAGTTTAAAGCCGCATCGGCATAATTACATACAGTGCAGAATCATCTGCCGCATCTTCAATTAGGGCGCTGCTGTTTGAATCAGCCAGGGTGATCTTGACTTGCTCAGAATTCAATCCATTTAATACGTCAATCAAGTACGCCACATTAAAACCAATCTCCAGATCATCACCTTGGTAGTCAACGTCCACGATTTCCTCGGCCTCTTCTTGCTCTGGGTTATTCGCGGTGATTTTAAGCTCGCCATTAGACAAATTAAGCCTAACCCCTTTGAATTTTTCATTCGACAGAATAGATGCTCTGGAAAAAGCGTTTTTAAGCACGTCCTTACTTGATTGAATATTCTTGTCGCCATCCTTTGGAAGGACACGACGATAATCAGGGAATCGGCCATCGACCAATTTGCTAGTAAAGATAAAGTCAGTTGAAAATATGCGAATGTGGTTCGAACCAATTTGTATTTTTAGAAGCTTGTCATCATCTCCTATCAACCTGGATATCTCCAGCACGCCCTTACGCGGGATAATAACCTGCCGCGTTGGCAAGACACTAGCGCTGTAGCTCATACGACACAAAGCAAGCCTGTGTCCATCTGTCGCAACAGTGCGAATTATATTTTCCTCAGTCTCAAGGGACATGCCATTTAAATAGTAACGAACATCTTGCTGAGCCATGGCGAAATGGGTGCTATCAATTAATTTCTTTAAAGCCGACTGGGAAATTTCAAATTCTAGCTCTCCTTGCCAGTCTTCCAGATTAGGATAATCGTCAGCAGACAAGGTCGATAAACTGTATTTGCTTCGACCGGACCGCAACATGGCTTTATTGCCGTCAACATGAAAATCCAAATTACTACCTTCAGCAAGTCCTCGACAGATATCCAGTAACTTTTTAGCCGGTACGGTTATCTCGCCCTCTTCCCAATTACCGGTAAGTGTAACGTTAGAAATTAATTCAACCTCTAAATCAGTACCTGTTAGCCATAGTGAGTTTTCACTTACTTTGATCAGTACGTTAGAAAGAATAGGCAAAGTATGACGACGCTCTACCGCCCCGGAAACCATTTGAAGTGGTTGTAAGAAATTTTCCCTGCTAATGCTAAATTTCATCTAGTTACTCGTGACTTTTTATTATGAGGATAAGGTGCGAATCAAATTCTGATAGTCTTCTTTTATATCATGACTTTCTTCTCTAAGCTGCACAATTTTACGACAGGCGTGCAGTACTGTCGTATGATCTCGACCACCAAAGGCATCGCCAATTTCTGGCAGGCTATGATTGGTTAACTCTTTAGACAAAGCCATAGCCATTTGTCTTGGCCTGGCAACACTTCGACTTCGCCGCTTTGACAAAATATCAGCCATTTTAATTTTGTAATATTCAGCCACTGTCTTTTGGATATTATCAATGGTCACCAGTTTTTCTTGCAAAGCTAGCAAATCTCTTAATGCCTCACGGACAAAATCAATGGTAATCGGTCTGCCGGTGAAGTTTGCATTGGCGATGACACGATTCAACGCGCCCTCTAATTCCCGTACGTTTGAGCGCAATCTTTTAGCTATAAAAAACGCTACTTCGTCTGGTAAGTTAATCTTGTTTTCAACCGCTTTACGCATGAGTATAGCAACCCGCGTTTCCAATTCAGGCGGTTCTATCGCGATGGTCAGACCCCAGCCAAAACGTGATTTAAGGCGATCTTCAACCCCATTTATTTCTTTGGGATAGCGATCGGAAGTCAAAATTATCTGTTGATTACCTTCGAGTAAGGCATTGAAAGTGTGGAAGAATTCCTCCTGAGACCGGTCTTTATTGGCAAAAAATTGAATGTCGTCTATTAGCAAAGCATCTACGGAGCGGTAATAACGCTTAAACTCTTCAATAGCATTATTCTGCAGGGCCTTAACCATATCCTGAACAAAACGCTCTGAGTGCATATAGACGACCGTAGCATCCTTTTTCTTATCGATAATACCATTGCCAACCGCATGCAATAAGTGGGTTTTACCCAGGCCCGTACCGCCGTATATAAACAAGGGGTTATAGGCACCACCGGGGTTGTCCCCTACTTGCATGGACGCCGCACGGGCAAGCTGATTAGACTTACCCTCGACAAAATTATCAAACTTATAATTAAGGTTAATATTACTTTTATGATTAGCTGATTGAATAATATTCGATTTGACTGGGTTGTGCGCGTACGTCGTATTGGTGGATGCTTGTTTTGGAACTCTTGAGCGGATGGGTGGAGCATTTTGCCCATTAGAAGAAACCTGCTCTGTACGCGGCTTAACTTCGAGTCTCAGTTGAGGGGCATCGTCGCCACAAAACTCTGAGAACAACACGCCAATTTGACTGATGTATTTATCACGGACCCAATCTAAAACAAAACGATTAGGGGCAAAAAGCGTTACTGTTGAAGAATCGTGATGAACTTGTAATGGTCTTATCCACATACTAAATTGCTGCGTGGGCAAATCTTGTTGTAACCTATCCAAGCATCTATTCCATAATAACATGAAAAATATTACTCCAGCCCATGAATAACATGAACTATAAAAGAAAACGCTAAAAATAATTACTGGAATGGCAAAAGTAATTATCAGCTAAGAGTAGCTAATATTTGGCGAAATTATATAAAAGAGTTAAATTATCGTCCTTATCTGTGCATAAGTACAATACTGTTTTAATTTTATTAGCTGCAACACCACAAATAAAAATATATATATTTGTTTTATATAAATATATTGACGTATTTCATGGTGATTAAACGGCTTTTATTCGGAACCAAAGATACGCATATTTGATGCCAGTTTCAAAGATTATGTCAATTATTTTAAATGAAAAATCCGATTTTGTGGATAACATTTGACCCTTGCCTGACTTTACCTACTATCAAAAGCAAAATATCTCGTTAAAATTCAACATAGCTCAGTATATTTAATTGACAACAGCCTAGGTGATCTATACGATTCAGCGTCCTTTTTGAGCACGCAAGTGTTCATTTTGTTTTTAACCCTTATGTAGCGGACTAGGTCATGAAAAGAACATTTCAACCAAGCAACTTAAAACGTAAGCGTTCACACGGTTTTCGTGCCCGTATGGCGACTAAAAATGGCCGCAAGGTTTTAGCCAATCGTCGTGCAAAAGGCCGTGCTCGTTTATCAGCTTAATTATTCAAGGTGGGTGAAAATAATTTTTCACGGGAGCTAAGGTTACTTACTCCCGCCCACTACGAATATGTATTTAATAATGCAGTTCCTGCCGTATCACCACAACTCACCCTTCTAGCAAGATCCAACGACAGCTCTAATCCTCGTTTAGGCATTACCATAGCCAAAAAACGGGTTAAGCATGCTCATGACAGAAATCGTTTAAAGCGTATTATTCGCGAGAGTTTTCGTCTGCAAAGACAAAGTCTGCCTAATGTTGATATAGTGGTTGTGGCTAAAAGTGGGCTTGATAAATTATCTAACCAGGAACTGGTTTCCCTATTAAATAAATTATGGAAAAAATTAGCGTTGCGTTGCGCCGCATCCCAATCTGGTTCATAAGACTGTACCAGCTATGGCTTTCCCCTATGATCGGCCCAACCTGCCGATTCCATCCAAGCTGCTCATATTATGCTATTGAGGCAATAAATCAGCACGGATTCATAATTGGGAGTTGGTTAACGGTTAAACGCATACTAAAATGCCACCCGCTTCACTCTGGAGGGTTCGATCCGGTTCCAGAGAAAAGCAAAAAAAAGAGTGATATTTAGGTATTAGCCCATACAACTGCTGATGATTTAAGTAAAATAGAATTAAAAATCGCCTTGGGAAACCTGTGGCACACATATAATGTAGTTAAGTAGAGTACCTTATGGAATCCCAACGCAGCTTTTTGTTAATTGGCCTGGCCATGGTCAGCTTTCTGTTATGGCAACAATGGCAAGTGGACTACGCTCCGAAGCCAGTTCAAGCCATTGAATCCCCGTCATCATCTGTCAGTCAAGACATGCTTGGTAGTGATGATGTCCCGGTGACCGACGCAAACGGCCAGAACGTCGTAAGCGTTCAAGCTCCGTCAAACGGCAAGATCATTACCGTCACTACCGACACCTTGATATTGAGCATTGACACTTCAGGTGGTGATGTTATTTCCGCTAATTTAGCCAAGTTCCCGGTTGAGCAAGGCTCTGCTGAATCCTATAGCTTGCTACGACCCTCCGGTGAAGCGATGTTTATCGCCCAAAGCGGCTTAATTGGCAAGCACGGTATCGATAGTAAGGGCAGAGCTATTTATAGCACTAGCCAAGATGACTACCGCATGGAGGGAGATACGCTTACAGTCCCACTTACCTACACTTCAAATGATGGCTTAAAAGTCACTAAGAATTTTGTATTTAATAAAAACAGTCATCAAGTTCTGGTCAACTATATGGTGACCAACAACACTAGTGAGCCGAAGCAGGTTCAGCAGTTTGGTCAACTAAAACAAAGCATGTTAGAGCAAGGTGGCAGTATGTTTATGCCAACTTACCGTGGTGGGGCCTTCTCCACGGAAGAGGATCGCTACGAAAAATACACCTTCGACGACATCGCCGATGCTAATTTACGTCAGACAACCAAAGCCGGTTGGGCGGCTATGATTGAACACTACTTTGTTTCTGCCTGGATACCCCCACAGGATCAAACTAACAATCTATATAGCACCGTAAAACAATTCACTAACGCGGTTATAGGTTTTACCGGCGTGCCTGTCACCATTCAAGCCGGTGAAACAGTTGAAATAAGCAGCTCTCTTTATCTTGGACCAAAAGACCAAGAAACCCTGGCAGGCATTGCCAAAGGCCTAGACCTTACGGTTGATTACGGCTTTTTATGGTGGATTTCAAAATACTTGTTTGCCTTATTGCAGTATATCCATAGCCTAATTGGCAACTGGGGCTTCTCGATCGTCATCATTACTATCATCGTTAAAGGCGCCATGTATCCCCTTACCAAAGCTCAGTATGAGTCCATGGCTAAGATGCGCGCACTTAAACCTAAAATGGATGCCTTAAAAGAACGTTACGGTGAAGACAAGCAGAAAATGCAACAGGCGATGATGGAGATGTACAAAAAGGACAAGGTTAACCCCATGGGTGGCTGCTTCCCTCTTTTGCTACAGATGCCGATTTTCTTGGCCCTTTACTGGGTGCTGCTTGAAAGCGTTGAATTGCGTCACGCAGATTTCTTCTTATGGATTACCGATTTGTCGGTCAAAGATCCGTATTTTGTATTGCCGATATTAACCGGTGCCAGCATGTACTTGCTGCAAAAGCTGCAGCCGATGACCATGACTGATCCCATGCAGCAAAAAATCATGCAATTTATGCCAGTCGCCATGAGTTTGTTCTTCTTTATTTTCCCAGCAGGCTTAGTGCTTTATTGGTTGATCAGTAACCTCATCACCCTGATCCAAGCGAAGATTATTTACAGTTCCATGGAAAAACGCGGCTTAAAAACCAAGTAAGACTAACTAATTACCCAAGCCCGCCACTGTTTTACTGTCGCGGGCTTTTTTATATCCAGTTAGCTGCTTACAATAGCCACCTACCTAACCCAGAAATTGCAGGAATTCTTATGCCTTCATTTGATATTGTCTCTGAAATAGATTTAGCCGAAGTACGCAATGCCGTAGACAACGCCAATCGAGAGATTACCACTCGTTTTGATTTTCGTGGGGTAGAAGCTAGCTTTGAATTAAAAGAAAGCATCGTCACCCTGTCTACGGATAGTGATTTCCAGCTCAAGCAAATGTTAGAAATCCTGCGGGGCACCTGTGTAAAACGGAGAGTGGATACCGCTGCCTTTGAAGAAAAAGACATGCAACACATTGGTAAAACCTACAAACAGGCGATTGCCTTTAAACAAGGCATTGAACAGGACACCGCCAAGAAGTTGATCAAGCAAATCAAAGACGCAAAAATCAAGGTGCAAGCTTCCATCCAGGGTGATCAGGTAAGAGTGACCGGTAAAAAACGGGATGATTTACAGCAGGTAATGGCCTTGGCCAAAAGCGCCGACTTGCAGCAACCGGTACAATTTACTAACTTCAGAGATTAGTCAGCCCAATGAATAATGCAGCAGGGCTGTTTCAGCAAGATACCATTGTCGCACAGGCTACCGCTACTGGACGTGGCGGTGTGGGTATCGTCAGAATATCGGGAAGCTTAGCCACTAAGGTTGCTCAGCACATCCTTGGTATAGTCCCAGCCCCGCGCAAGGCCCAATATTTGCCCTTCAAACAAGAGTCTGGTGAAGTACTCGATCAGGGAATAGCCCTTTTTTTTAAAGGCCCCCTCTCCTTTACCGGTGAAGACGTGCTTGAACTGCAAGGTCACGGCGGGCAAGTCGTGTTAGACATGTTAATTAGGGCTGTGCTCAATGTTCCAGGTTTGCGCCTAGCTCGTCCGGGAGAATTTAGTGAGCGAGCTTTTCTAAACGACAAACTCGATCTCGCTCAGGCAGAAGCCATTGCCGATTTAATTGATGCCAGCTCAGAGCAGGCCGCCAAAGGTGCGCTGCTCTCCCTGCAAGGTGAATTTTCCAAGCAAATCCAGCGACTCGTTGAGCAGGTTATTCATCTTCGCATGTACGTAGAAGCGGCGATTGACTTTCCCGATGAAGAGATTGATTTTTTAAGTGATGGCAAAGTACAAAAAGATTTAGCGCAAATCATTGCCCAACTAACCCAAGTACGTAGTCAGGCTCAGCAAGGTAGTTTATTGCGAGAAGGCATGCGGGTGGTGATTGCCGGTCGCCCCAATGCGGGTAAGTCCAGCTTGTTAAACGCCCTGGCTGGACGAGATGCAGCTATCGTTACCGATATTGCGGGCACTACCCGAGATGTACTTAAAGAGCATATCCATATTGACGGCATGCCACTACATATCATCGACACTGCCGGCCTAAGAGAGAGTGCCGACAAAGTTGAGCAAATTGGTATTGAGCGAGCGTGGCAAGAAATTGAGCAAGCCGATAGAGTATTGTTTATGCTCGACAGCACTGAAACCAAGGAAAGTGATCCTCATCTTATCTGGCCAGAATTTGTCGATAGACTGCCAAAAAATATCGGCCTGACGGTGATCCGCAATAAAACTGACCTCTCGGGAGAAAACGTCAGTCAATCCTTAGTAAATGGTTTTACCCTCATTGCCTTGTCAGCAAGTCTAAATCAGGGTGTCGACCTACTGACCGAGCATCTCAAAGACTGTATGGGCTTTCATGCCAGTAACGAAGGCCAGTTTATCGCTCGGCGCCGACACCTCGATGCCATTGAACGAGCGGCAGAGCATCTATATATCGGCAAAGACCAATTAGAAAACCATTTTGCTGGTGAGCTATTAGCTGAAGAACTGCGCATTACCCAGAATCATCTAAATGAAATCACCGGCGAATTCAGCTCTGACGATCTGCTGAGCAAAATATTTTC